>NZ_JAPYVU010000046.1 GCF_028276765.1 Sulfurihydrogenibium sp. | reverse complement strand
AGAGAGATAATTTAAAGAATAAAAAATGGAAAAAACCTATACCTGCTTTTAAAGGAGCTTCTTATGAAATTTTACAATTGTTTAATAAAAAGTTTTCAATACAGACACAAAATTATTGACAAGTCTCCTCGCTTGCTACAACAGAGAAACCTTTACCCATCTCTCCAACTCTTGCAGCTTCTATAGCCGCATTTAGTGCAAGCAAATTGCTTTGCTTAGCTATCTTCTTTATTGTATCTACCATCCTCTTTATCTCTTCCAGATTTTTGTTAATCTCTTGGTTTTCCATTTTTTTACCTCCATTTTTTTAACGTTGAATGTTGGACGTTGAACGTTTCACGTCTCACGTTCTAATACAGCTTTCACCTAATCTTACTAAATCATTGATTATATTTTGGCTATCTTCTACCATTTTATTAAGCAGTTGTATAAGTTCGTCCACGCTTCCTCTTTTCATTGCTTCCATAACTTGTCTGCCTAAATCATGTATATTTTTATGTGGGGTTTCCATATCTCTAAATAACCTTTCTCCTTCTGTTCCGCATATCATAATTTCTTTTGAACCAACAGAGTAATACCATTTACCTAAATCACATTCATGATGGGATGCAACGCTGATAATTTCCCGTCTTTCAACTGCTTCAGCTATGTTAAGCATAAACTTAGCATGGTCTATAATTTTTTCTATTAAGAATATATAAAGCTTTAAATTTTCATTTTTTGTTGTTTCTTTTAATTCCTTAAATACATTCCATGAATCTAAAAGCTCGTTGAATGTTTTTTTTGAAGAATTTTCTATTTCTGTCGCATACCTTTTTAAATCATTAGAAGATGTTGCAAAGTTTTCTGAATTTTTTAGTATTCTTGCTACTGCTTTGTCTACAAGGTTTGCTGTTTGGAATACTTCTGATATTACCGCCGAGATTATTTTTCTAACATCTTCCGTTGCCTTTTGAGTTCTTTCTGCAAGCTTTCTAACTTCGTCTGCAACAACTGCAAAGCCTCTTCCCATATCTCCAACCCTTGCCGCTTCTATTGCTGCGTTTAAAGCAAGCAGGTTTGTTTGGTTGCTATATCTTTAATCAATGAAACCGCAACGCTAATATCTTCTGTTTTCTGAGCTAAATTTTGTATTACTCTGTTTTACTCTTCAATATTTTTTATTACCTGCGACAAATCGTTAACTATCTTTTCTATCTCTTTATTTCCTTTTACTGCTATATCTACAGTTTTTTTACTTTCTTCTTTAATTAAAGAAAGCTTGTTTACAAGCTTGTTTAAATCTTCTGAAATAACTATTAAATTAGCCTGTATGCCGCCACCTATACGAGAAAGTTCTTCTATCATTCTTGTTTTTTCTATAAATTTGTCATTATTTTCAATGGCTTTTAAAGGAATGTTTAGTTTTTCAGCAACCCTTTTAAACTCGCCTGCAAAACCATCAGGTATAACCTTTCTCTTGTATTTTCTCTTGGATGCATACTCTAATGGACTTTGAATTTCTCTTAAAAATGTATCTACTTGGTCTAACAAATAATTTACATCATGAGCAAGTTTTAAAAGTTCGCCGCCTCCTCTTTCTTTTACTAATCTTGGCTCAAGGTCCCCCCCCTTTCTGCTCTATTTACAACATCGCTTATTCTACTAACAAACCCTTGAACTTTTTTAATGTTAACAAATATATACCAAGCAGTTAAGAAGTTGATAATATTAAGGATTCTAATAAAATCAAAACCATGCTTGTAAACTTCAATTAAAAGGGCAAATGTAAATATCCCTATAGACAGCATATTGGCATGCTGTATTTTAGTTAAAGAAGAAGCTTTGTGTGTTGTCATCAATAATCACCTCCTTTTTTAACGTTTAACGTTTCACGTTCAACGCCTCACTTAATTAATAGTTTTTAAAAATAAACTCTTCATAAGACATTCCAATTTTATTAAGCGTTTCTTCAAGCTTTCTCATTCCTGCATCCAGTCCTTTTTGCTCTTCTTTTTTTAGTTCTTGATATAATGGAATTATAACATTATTTAAAAACTCCCTGTTTCTAACAGGTCTTCTGTCTGATTGATAACCAATAATTTTTCCAGAGCTGTCAAAGGTTGGAGTCACGTGTGTAAACACCCAGTAATAACTGCCATCTTTCGCCATGTTTTTTACATATGCAAAAATTTCATCTCCTTTCTGTATAGTATCCTAAAGAAGCTTAAAAACAGTCCTTGGCATATCTGGATGTCTAATAATGTTATGATTTGCACCGATTAACTCATCTTCTGTGTATCCAGAAATTTCAATAAATACTGGATTTGCATAAGTGATAATACCTCTCGTATCTGTCTTAGATACAATAAATTTGTCAGATGGGACAGACTTTTCAATCGGCTTAGGTTCAATTTTGGGTCGCATTAAATATTCCCTCCGTAAAGATTCTTATCTTTTTTTGTCAATTTAATATAATAGTTTAGTAGAATTTTATGTATGATGACTTTAAAACACTTCTTACCTTCCTAAATTACTATTTTTAAATCCATATAAAGCATAAATAAGAAGTCCAATGAAACTCCATATAAAAAATCTAACCCACGTATCCAATGGTAAACCTGCCATTATTAAAAGCAAGAATATAATATTTAAAGGCAGGAGTAAATTTGGGGTAGGAACTTTAAATATTGGATTATAGTTTGAATTTTTTCTAACAACTATTGCAGCAATTCCTACCATGAGATATGCAAATAATGTACCAATATTTACAAGCTCTGCCAAAACTTTTAAAGGCAGAATTCCAGCTAATATAGATAAAAATAAACCACCAACAATGGAGGCTTTATATGGAGTTCCAAATTTAGGATGAACGTCTGAAAAAGTTTTAAAGAAAAGTCCATCTCTTGATAATGCATACATAACCCTTGTAAAACCAAGTCCCATAACAATCATAACGCTTGTAATGGTTATGACTGCACCAATAGAAATAAAGTCAGCAACCCATTTTTCATTTACTTGATACATAGCATAGGCAAGTGAGTCAGGCTTTCCTTCATAAGATTTATAATTAAGCATTCCTACCAATACAAAAGAGACAGCTATATATAAAACAGTGCTAATTCCAAGAGCGGTTATTAAACCTTTTGGCAAGGTTTTTTGTGGGTCTTTTGTTTCCTCTGCCAACGTAGAGATGGCATCAAATCCAAGATATGCAAAAACTATTAAAGACGCCGCAGTCCAAACTCCTTGCCAGCCATATGGTAAAAAGTCAGAAGTGATATTTTCTAATTTTACATATTTAATTCCAACAATGATAAAGACGATCAAAATTGTTAATTTAAGTATTACTATAGCAGAGTTTACTTTTGCACTTTCTTTTATTCCAATCGTCAGTAAAACAAAAACACCGATAACACCTAAGAAAGCAAATAGGTCAATAACAGTTCCTTTGCTTGGGTCAAAAGCACCTGTTAATTCAACCGGCAGAGTAAATCCAAAGTTTTTTTCTAAAAAGGTTCGCAAATATCCAGACCAACCTGTAGCAACTGCTGCAGTAGCAACTCCGTATTCTAATAAAATATTCCAAGCAACAAGCCAAGCTATAATCTCTCCAAGCGTAGCATACGTATAACTGTAAGCACTTCCGGAAACTGGAAAAGATGAGCTAAATTCTGCATAGACAAGAGCTGTAATTCCTATAGCAATAGCAGAAAAAATGAAAGATAAAACAATTGCAGGTCCTGCATAACTTGCTGCCGCTTGTCCCGTGATTACAAAAATACCTGCACCTATAATTCCACCAACTCCTATAAAGACTAAATCCCAAAAGCCTAAACTTCTTTTTAATTTAGTTTCTACTTGTTTATATTCTTTTTTTCTCAGAAATTCCATTGCTTACCTCCACTCATAATTTTGTAAAATTTTAACATAACTTTAAAATGAGGAAAATTATGGACTTAAAAACATTCGAAAAAGCTTTTAAAATACTAAAAAAAGAAAGCAAAAATTGGAATGCTCCTGTAGTTGCCTTTATGGGTAGAAATGGAAATGACCCATTTAAAATATTGATTTCTACCATTTTAAGCCTTAGAACAAAAGACCAAACAACAGCTCAAGCAAGTGATAGACTTTTTAAAGTTGCAGATACACCAGAAAAAATCTTAAAACTTTCCGAGAAAGAAATAGAAAAATTAATCTATCCGGTAGGATTTTATAGAAATAAAGCAAAGATTATAAAAGAGATTTCAGAAATACTTGTTGAAAAATTTAATTCTAAGGTTCCTGACGATTTAGAAACGCTTTTGTCTTTCAAAGGTGTTGGAAGAAAAACGGCAAATTTAGTTTTATCAGAAGGTTTTGGAAAACCTGCTATATGTGTAGATGTTCATGTTCACAGAATATCAAACAGAATTGGATTAGTAAAAACCAAAAATCCGGAAGAGACCGAGTTTAAGCTGATGGAAATATTACCCAAAAAATACTGGAAAGATATAAATTTTGTATTTGTTGCCTTTGGACAAACCATTTGCAAGCCCATTAAACCTAAGTGTAAAGATTGTCCGATTGTAAAGTACTGTGAATATGATAAAAAGAGTTAAATGAAGGCTGTTTTAACGACCAATGCCAACATACTGAGGACGTAAATCTAAAGAATTTCCTCTGATCAGAAGCTCTCTTGTTTTATAGACACTCAAGCTTTTCTATGAGTTGTTTTTTGATTATATCCAGAGGATATAAAATTCTAGTAAGTTTATCTTTCCATATCCTGAGGCCGTAAGTCCGAAGGATCCCTTTTTTGATTTTTTGACTTGAAAAGAAGGGAAAAGATTCTTTGCTTTGCCCAGAATGACAGTACGGATTTTTGGAACAGTCTCTATAGTAGATGGAGAAAGATTAAAACTTTCTTTTATTGCCTATCTATAAGCAGATGCTATTGGTTATAGCTTTTTTAGAAAGAGTATGCTATGGAGGTAATTTCTCATCCAAGGTATACAAACTTCGTCCAATATTCTTATCACATTATACATATGGAATCTGTTGAGTCAAGCAGTGAAACGTGCCAAGTCCAACGACTATATCAGAAGCATCTATTCCAACAACCACTCTGTCTGTAAAAACTGATTGCAATACTTCTAAAGCTATTTTATCTTTATCGCAGTTAAAGATTGGAACAATAACATATTTATTCGATATATAAAAATTGGCATAGCTTGCCGGGAGTCTATCCCCTTTGTAATAAAGAGGGTCTGGCATTGGTAGCGTGATTATGTTTAATTTATTTCCTTTTATATCTGTAAATGTTTTTAGCATTTCATAATTTTCTTTTAAAATAGGATAGTTCTCATCATTTGGATTCTCTTCTATAACAGTTATTACAGTATTTTCATTTACAAATCTTGTTATATCGTCTATATGTCCGTCAGTATCATCACCAACTATACCTTCTTTAAGCCAAAGTATTTTTTCAACGCCAAAGTAATACTTTAAATTATCTTCAATTTCTTTTTTTGACATATTTGGATTTCTGTTTGGATTTAAAAGACAAGATTCGGTAGTAAGCAGTAAGCCATTTCCGTTTACATCAATGGAGCCACCTTCTAAAACCATGTCTATTTCTATTCTTTCAACATTCAGATACTCAGCCATTTTCTTAGGGATTTCGTTGTCTAATTCGTATGGATATTTTCCACCCCAAGCATTAAACTTAAAATCAAGAGCAACAAGTTTGTTTTTGTCTCTATCTACAACGAAAATAGCTCCATGGTCTCTACACCATGCGTCGTTAGTAGGGAATCTGTGTATGAACACATTGTTTAAATTTACTTTTTTATCTTTTAATCTTGATAATACGTCATTTTCCATTTCTTCGTCATTTACATTTATATGAACTTCTTCAAATTCGGACAAAAGCTTTACCATATCTGTGTATTTATCTCTTACGTTATCTATTTTCTCAAAAAATGTGTCTGGGTTATGTGGATAAGATAGCCAAGTTCCTTTATGTTTACTCCACTCTGGGGGCATGTATAACTTTCTCAATTTTTTACCTCGTCAAAAGCATTCTAAGATACGTGTTTGTTAATCCATATTGAATTTTAATTACTATTATCTGATTATCCTTTTGAAATGCTAAAATTGCATCTTTGCCGATTAAAGCAGAGATTTTTTTCCAGCCAGCTTTTGGCATTTCTCTGTCGTAAAAATTAACTAAATCTTGAATATAACCTTCACCTTTGTAAATAAGATATGCTCGATAGATGTTTTCGCTTTCAAATACAAGAGATTCGTTTTCAATCAGCTGGAAGTTTGAAGGAATAATAAAGCTATAATCTCCTTTTCTTTCTGTTTTAGCTACAAAACTAACAGGTGCATTAGGCTGGATAACAATTTCATTAGAAGCACAAGAAGATAGGATTAAAGATGTTAATAATCCAAATAAAAAAATAAACTTTTTCACGATAAACTCCTTTCAAACTTCTTAAAATAGGATAAATTATTTTGATATAATTTTAGCAGAATTACAAAAGCTTAACAAGTTAATAGGAGGTTTCAATTGGTTTACGATATAGAGTATGATGTAGTTGTGATTGGTGGTGGTCATGCAGGGATTGAGGCTGCTTTAGCTTCTGCAAAGCTTGGGGCAAAAACTGCCTTAATTACGATCGATAAAGAAAAAATAGGATTGATGCCATGTAATCCATCGATTGGCGGAATAGCTAAGGGAATTGTAGTTAGGGAAGTTGATGCTCTTGGTGGTGAAATGGCAAAAGCCATAGACCAAACAGGTATTCAGTTTAAAGTTTTAAACACAAGAAAAGGACCTGCCGTAAGGTCTCCAAGGGCTCAGGCAGATAAGGAAGAATACAGAAAATATATGGTTAACAAAACCAATAACACAGAAAATCTTACAGTCATAGAAGATGAAGTTATTGACATAGTTTTAAAAGAAAATAAAAACGAAGTTGATGGAGTTATCACAGATAAGGGTTTAAAAATAAAAACAAAAGCAGTAGTTGTTGCTACCGGAACTTTTTTAAACGGTCTTATACACATAGGAGATAAGCGATTTCCGGCAGGAAGGATGGAAGAAAAACCATCTACAAAGCTTCCTGAATTCTATAAAAGAACTGGATTTGAATTATTTAGATTTAAAACAGGTACGCCTGCAAGACTTGACAAAAATACAATAAACTTTTCAATCCTTGAAGAAGCACCGGGAGACAATCCACCGCCTAAATTTTCTTTCTGGACCGAGCCAAAAGGTTCTTACTGGTTTAAAGAAAAAGACCAAATACCATGTTATATTACATACACAACGCCGGAAACTCACAGAATCATAAAGGAAAATCTACATAGAACAGCACTTTATGGCGGAGCCATCACAGGTATTGGACCAAGATACTGTCCATCCATAGAAGATAAAATCGTAAAATTCGAAGGTAAAGAAAGGCATACTGTATGGTTAGAACCGGAAACAAGAGATGGAATTAGTATATATCCAAACGGTTTAAGCACATCACTGCCTGAAGAAATTCAATGGCAGATGTATAGAAGCATACCAGGACTTGAAAATGTGGTCTTACTAAAGCCGGCATATGCCATAGAGTATGATATTGTAATGCCAACAGAACTTTATCCAACCTTAGAAACAAAAAGAATTAGAGGACTTTATCACGCAGGAAACTTTAACGGAACAACGGGTTATGAAGAAGCTGCGGGTCAAGGAATAGTAGCTGGAATTAACGCAGCTTTAAAAGCCCTTGGCAAAGATGAGCCATTTATAATAAGAAGAGACGAAGCATACATCGGCGTTATGATAGATGACCTTACAACAAAAGGCGTAATTGAACCATACAGACTCTTCACTTCACGCTCAGAATACAGATTACATCTAAGACAAGATAACGCAATTTTAAGACTATATCAAAAAGCTTACAACATAGGAATGCTCAATGAAGAAGAGTATAAATTTGTCAAAAAAACAGAAGAAGAAATTAGGAATTGGATAAACACATATAAAGAAACATTTATCAAAGATGGAGAGAAAAAAGTTTCTATATTTACTTACTTACAAAAACCGGAAGTTGATATTCAAAAGCTTAAAGAGATGGGAATTGCCGTTCCAGAAAGCGATTACATACAAGAAGAGATAGAAATCAATGTTAAATATGATGGTTATCTTGAAAGAGAGGAAAAATTAAATGAAAAAATGAAATACTTAGAAGGTATAAAAATTCCGGAAGATATAGATTATAGCCAAGTGGCAGGTTTGAGAAAAGAGATAGTTCAAAAACTAACTAAATTTAGACCAATGACCCTTGGACAAGCTTCAAGATTAGAAGGAATTACTCCTGCAGCGATTACTGCATTATTAGTTCATATAGAGAAGATGAGAGAAAAAAGAAAAACTGGGTAAAAAGATTCTCATAAGTTTACCTTTCTGTAACACCAACTTAAAAATTAAAACATGTACCAATTTAAAGTATAGGCAGCCAAAGCCGCCCCAATATATCATTACTCGAAAGAGTGTTCTAAAATTCTCGTAAGCTTACCTTTTCGTGTCATCGTCCTGAGGCTGTAAGCCGAAGAATCTCCTCTTTTAAAAATAAGGAAAAATGAGATTCTTCGCCGGCTTCAGAATGACGATTTGGATTTTCGGAACAGTCTCCATTACTCTAAATTACATATTACGAACTTCTATTTATAGTTAACTTCTCTATCTTCTTCTTGTTTGATTTCTTGGAGACCTTTCTTTTTGAGAAGGTTTATCTTTTTGTGCTGAAGAAAATTTCTTTTCTTGTGCTTCATTTATGACTTCTATATTCGCTTTTGTTTTCTTTTTAATATTTTGAAGTTGTTTGTCTTCAGAAGGGGTCATTATAGAAATAGCTGTTCCGTCTCTTCCTGCTCTTCCGGTTCTGCCTATTCTATGGATATAACTTTCTGCATCTCTTGGTAAACCATAATTTACAACAAGGTCAACACCTTTTATATCAAGTCCTCTTGCTGCAACATCTGTAGCGACAAGAATTTTTAATTTGCCTGTTCTAAAATTATGTAAAACAGTTTCTCTTTTCTTTTGAGAAAAATCACCATGGATAGCACTTGCATTAAAGCCTTCTTCATTTAATCTTTCTGCAAGCTCATCAGCTTCGATTTTAGTTTGTGTAAAAATAATTACTTTTTCTGCTTCATTTTGAGTTAAAACTTCTGTTAATTTCTTAAACTTATCTCTTGGATTTACTCTGTAAATGATTTGTTTTATCTTTTCAACAGTTACTTCATCTGGCTTAACTCTTATTGTTTCATAATTCTCATTTAAAAACTCTTCAGCTAATTCTAAAATCTCTTTTGGCATAGTTGCTGAGAATAATAAATTTTGTCTATCTTCCGGAAGATAAGACATAATCTCTTCAATATCGTCTATAAATCCCATTTCAAGCATTCTATCTGCTTCATCTAAAACAAACATTTTTACATTATCAAGATTTAAAACGCCTCTTTCTAATAAATCTCTAACTCTTCCTGGTGTACCTACTACTACGACGTCCGAACCTTTCTTTAAAAAGTTTATTTGATGGCTAATAGATTTACCGCCGTAAACTGCCAAGGTATAAACTTTTTTGTTTTTTCCAAGTTCTTTAATTTCCTTAGCTACTTGAATTGCTAACTCTCTTGTAGGAACCAAGATTAATGCTTGAACTTTCTTTTGTTTTGGATTTACTTTTTCAACAACGGGTATTCCAAAAGCTGCAGTTTTTCCTGTACCTGTTTGTGCTTGTGCTACTAAATCCTTTCCGGTCATAACTGCCGGAATTGCTTTTTCTTGAATTTCTGTAGGTTTAGAATAACCTAATTCGTCTAAGGATTTTAAAGTCTCCTTTGATAGATTTAAATCCTTGAATGTTTTACCTTGATTTGACATAAAAATGCCTCCTTAAAAAATTTTTTTTAAAGAGGAAAAGAAATGCTCTGATTTTAAGGATTTTAGTAAGGACTTAGAAGCGTGGGATTTGGAAAGATTTTATAATTTTATATTTTAAGCTCCGAAATCCCGACTCCCGAGTTCCATTAATATTTTCCTATTTTTAGAGGATTTCTTTCCTCTTTTCACTCTATATAGTATACACTATATTTTGAATATTGCAAGTGAATGTAGGAAGGTGTTCTAAAATTTTGGTAAGTTGTAGAATGTATATGTTAACTTACTTTTTCTCGTCCCTGAGGCCGAAGGATCTCTTTTTGATTTTTGACTTGAAAAGAAAGGAAGATACTCTTCGCTTCGTTCAGAATGACAGTGTGGGTCATTGGAACAGTCTCATGACACTGTTGACAGGTTTTTGCCATCCTTAGACTTAGAGCCGAAGAATTTACTCCCTTGACTCACCACACCCGTCATCCTGAGGACTTTAGTCCAAAGGATTTCCTCTTTTAAAGAAAGTGAGAAGTAAGAAAGCGAAAAAGTAAGTGTGAGATATTGATAAAATTTTTACCCATCAACCGTCACTTTTCTAAAACCTAACTTATTTTAACTCTTAAAGAGTTTCCTATTACAAATACACTGCTTAATACCATTGCAAGAGCTGCAAAAATTGGGTTTAGATGCCCGCTTACTGCAAGACCCATTCCTATTATGTTGTAAATAAAAGCCCAAAACATATTCGTATATATTACTCTTTTAACCTTTCTTGCCAAGATTATAAGAAGTGGAATTTTTCTTAAATCATCACTTATCAGGCTTACGTTGGCTGATTCTCTTGTTAGGTCTGTTCCACAACCCATAGCAATTCCTATATCTGCCTTTGCTAAAGCCGGAGCATCATTTATACCATCGCCAACCATTGCAACAGTTTTTCCTTTACTCTTTTCTTCTTCTATGAATCTTAATTTATCTTCCGGTTTAAGGTTTGCTCTAACGTTTTCTATATCAAGGGCTTTCTTTAAAACTTTTGCAAAATATTCAGAGTCTCCTGTCAATACTTCTGTCTCTACTTTTAACTTTTTGAGAGCATCAAATGTTATTTTTGCTTCCGGTCTGATTTTTTGAGAAAATGTTGCAACTGCAAGAATTTCTTTTCCATCTGTCAAATATGTTATAATCTCTCCATTTTCTAATGCTTGATTGAACAAACTTTTTATATTCTCATCTATTTGAACATCTTTTAAAAACTCTTGACTTCCAAGATAGTATTTCTTGCCGTTTATCTCACCAGAAACACCAAGCCCATAATGGACTTTAAAATTTTCTACTTTTAACTCTTTACAATCCCTACACCATTTTACAAAGCTTACAGCCAAAGGATGTTCTGAGTTTTTCTCCAAGGAATAAAAAATATCTTTTGCCTCATCATTTTTAAAGAATGTTTTTGAAACTTCCATTATTCTTTCTGTAATCGTCCCTGTTTTATCAAAAAACACTTTTTTAACAGATGCTATTTTTTCAAGGACATCTGCACCTTTGACAATGATCCCTTCTTTCATTGCTTGACCAAGTCCAAGCCATAAAGCTAATGGAGCGCCAATACTAAACGCACAAGGACAAGATATAAGCAAGACAGATAAAAATACAATTAAAGCCTTTTCAAACCCGGCGTTTACATACCAGTAGATAAATGAAGAAATTGACAAGAAAAACACTATCGGCAAAAAGTAGAAAGCTATTCTGTCAGCTATTCTGTTTATTGGAGCTTTTGTGTTTCTTATTTGCTTCATTATCTCAATGAATCTGTTTAACGTCCACTGTGATTGTGGTTTATCAACCTTTATCTTAAAACTTCCATCTAAAACAGTTGTTCCAGCATACAGATAATCTCCAGATTTTTTCAACACCGGGTTTATCTCACCAGTTAAAACCGATTCATCAACATGACCAATTCCTTCTATTATCACACCATCAGCCGGCACTTTTTCACCCGGACGAATTTTTACTATATCTCCAACTCTAACTTCTTCAACAGGAACTTCAACTTCTTCATCGTTTTTAATAATCGTTGCTTTTTTTGCTGTTAGGTCTATAAGCTGTTTCATAAAGTTTGAAGCTTTTACTCTTGAAGATGTCTCTAAATATCTACCAAATGTTACTAAAACTAAGATCATCGTTGCAGTTTCAAAATATATTGCATTCTTACCGGTTAAGACCGAATAAACAGAGAGAAAGTAAGCAGAAAACGAGCCGATAGCAATAAGCGTATCTGTATTAAAGTTTAATAAATTTTCTTTTGAAAAAGAGTTTTTAAGAATAGGAACGCCAAGAATCAGCATAACAGGAGTAGATAAGACAAGGATTACGTATTTGATAAATCCTGTGAAAAGTTGCATCTCTTTGTCGTTTGGGTCAACAAAATGAGAGCCGTATATATAAGTGCTAAGCATCATTACAATCATTGCAAGGAAATAGCCAAATCCAAACTTTCCAAGGAAAGCCATTGCCGTGCCTTCATCACCACGAAGACCGGTGGTTTTATTTATCAAATAACATCCAAAACAACAAAAATCTTCCATCTTACCATTTACTTCAAATTTTAAAGGTCTTCCAGTGATCGGAATTCCACACTGATAACATTCAGCGTTTTTTTCTTCACTTAGAGATATTGGACCACAGGAGCATGAAATAGTTGGCTTTATCTCTAAACTATCTTTTTTCTCCAAACTTTCCAAAAAGTGCTCCTTTTGTGTTTTTAAGATATAAAATTATATATCAATACGTCGGGTGAGAAATTAAATAAGAGTATGAGATTCTTCGCCGGCTGCAGAATGACGAATAAGGTTGTCCTTCCTTTAACACTTATTAATCAACCTTTTCCTGTCATCGTATATTAAGTATACCAAAAATTTTTAAACTTTAAGAGAATAAGTTTTATAATAATTACAGACATGGGAGAAAAAAGGAAGGACAGATCAAGTTTCTGTCATTGGTCTTTTAAGACCGTTCAGGATGTTTTAGACTGTCCTTCCTACAACTTCCTAAAGCCTGAATCAGAACATTAGGCTTTTAAGCCTGTATTGATTACGATGATAGGTTATCAGGAAGTTTCTCCCATGTCAAGTATTTTATGAAAGGAGGTGCTTTTATGAACAACTATAAAATTGTCGTAGGAGTAGATGTATCTAAAAAATCATTTACTGCAACAGTATTGTATGATAACAAGAAAGAAACTTTTGAAG
>NZ_JAPYVU010000045.1 GCF_028276765.1 Sulfurihydrogenibium sp. | reverse complement strand
CAGTTATAACAATTAAATTATTTGCCAGCTTGTGTTACATCTGAACCGTGTGGGTTATAAAGGAGGTTCGGCTCTGGGACTTTCTTTAAATAATAAGAGTTACATCTGAACCGTGTGGGTTATAAAGAAAGCAAAAATACTGAGACTAAACAGAAAATACTTCGTTACATCTGAACCGTGTGGGTTATAAAGGAATCTTTTTTCTAAAAATGCCAGTAGAGCTTAGAAGTTACATCTGAACCGTGTGGGTTATAAAGGAACTTAGAATGGATAAGATAAGAAAAGGCAAGGTTGTTACATCTGAACCGTGTGGGTTATAAAGTGTTCTCTTAGCAACTCATTGAATTCCTTAAATCTTGTTACATCTGAACCGTGTGGGTTATAAAGACAGCGGCTTTTTGGAAAGAAGCCAAGGAGATTGATGGTTACATCTGAACCGTGTGGGTTATAAAGTTTGTAGTATCTTCCAAGAGATTTTATGAAAATAGCGTTACATCTGAACCGTGTGGGTTATAAAGTGATTTAGTTTCATTGACAGTTAAATATACAAACACAGTTACATCTGAACCGTGTGGGTTATAAAGCTATAACCCTTTTTGGCATTACTCCATAGTAGTAATTGTTACATCTGAACCGTGTGGGTTATGTAAGGTGAAACGTGAGACGTGAGATGTGTTTAAATTCTTTCTGTGTTTTACGTTTCACTTCTCACGTTTAATCGTGTGGGTTTGGAAGTCTCTATATGGTTAAGTCTATAGTTTGATTAGTTGTTTATTTTTTCAAAATGTGTTATGATACTTTTATAGTTGATTTGTAAAATACTTTGGCAATCGAATAAGAAAAAATTTTTAAGTTTTGTAGCCTACCTGTGAGGAATTGAATCCCCTCATCTATTCTTGTTAGAATCTGGAACACGATTAGCTTTTCTCCTTTCTTTAGTTTGTTGTAGCCTACCTATGAGGAATTGACAATAATCCCTAATGCCAACAATTAATCCATCTGTTTTTTTCCATTCATTACTTGAAAAATAAAGCTTTTTCTAATATCTTATTTGTATGGAAGAAATCATCAGCTTTAAAGTAGAAGAAGAGTTTTCAAATAAGAGATTAGACCAATTTTTAGCCTTAGTCTATCCTGAGTATTCAAGGTCTTTTTATCAAAATCTTATAGAAAATGGATTAGTATTGTTAGATAACAATCCTGTTAAAAAACCATCAACAAAAGTAAAAACCGGACAGGAGTTTACGATCATCATACCACCACCCGAACCTTTAGAAATTGAGCCTGAAAATATTCCGCTTGAAATATACTATGAAGACGAAGATTTAGCAGTAGTCTATAAACCACCCGGAATGGTAGTCCATCCATCGGTTGGTCATACATCTGGAACGCTGGTAAATGCTCTACTTTATCATTTTAAAAATGTATCACAGTATCAAGGAAAAGAAAGGGCAGGAATTGTTCACAGATTAGATAAAGATACCGCCGGGCTTTTGATTGTAGCAAAAACAGAATTTGCACATAAAGAGCTTCAAAAAATGTTTCAAGATAGAGAAATAGACAAAAAGTACAAAGCTATCGTTTCAGGAATAGTAAAAAAAGACCATGGCTTGATAGACTTACCTATCGGAAGGTCTATTTACAACAGGCAAAAAATGGGAACAGTAGCAACAAACCTTAAAGATGCACTAACAGAATACTGGGTAGAAAAACGCTTTGAAAAACACAATCTAACGCTTGTTGATATAAAGCTTCATACAGGAAGAACCCATCAAATAAGAGTTCATTTTTCAGCCATTGGACATCCATTATTTAACGATTTTGTTTATGGATTTAAAAAATCAAACTTATCATCAGACCTTGTGAAAAACTTATCAGATAAACTTAGCTATCACGCACTTGTAGCATATAAACTAACATTCAAACATCCAAGAACAAACCAAATACTAAGCATAGAGCTTAAAAGCTTACCAAAAGAAATAGAAGAAATATTACAGGAGCTAAGCAAGTGAAAAAGAATTTATTTTTAATCAAAATTATGTATCTTCTACTACTCTTTTTCTTTTCCAATTCCTACGCACAAATAGAGGAAGTAGTAAAGATTTATAAATCAGATTTTGAGCAGATAGATTTAGATAATTCGTATGATTTAATCAAGAAAAATCAAAGCTTTGCAATCTCAAGCTATACAGCTTTAAAAATAGCTTCTTTTTTATCCTATCAACAAGATTATAAAACAGCCTTTGAATTCATTCAGCTTGCAGACTTAGACGCATTCTTAGAAGAAGATAAGCCTTTTTATCTTTATGTTTATGGAACTATTTTAGAAAATCTGCAAGATTCAAAATACTTAGACATATTTAAACAGCTTGTACAAAACTACTGCCACAGCTACTATGGTTATAAAACATACTTAGAAATCTACCCATATCTATCAGAGAAAGAAAAATACAATGCCTTAGACACATGCCTGAAAAATAGACATTATGAAAAAGTTAAAAATCTATTGTTTACTCTAAAAGATGAAAACGCAGTAAATTACTATCTTTTAAGTATTTCTCAAGATAAAGAGTTTTATTTTTATCAGATATCAAAAGATTCAGAATTTTATCTTAAAGCATTGAGTAAAATGAGCCATTTAAATTATATATACGAACAAAAGTATTTAAATGCTTTACTTTTAAAGGATGATGTTAAAACATTTTTAAACTTTGTAAAAAACAAAGCTTTAAAAGCCTTTTATAAAGAAGATTATAACAGCTTTCAAAGATACTATGAAATGTTTTACAGCTTTAATGATAAAGAAGACAGTGATTTAGAATGGCTAAAATTTCTATACTATTACAAATCTAAAGATTTAGACCTTGCAAAAACTAAGCTTTTAAGTTATGGAAAATTCTCAAATGACCCTTATCAAATAGAATATTGGAACAAGCTAATAGAAAACAAAAATATAAACGAGATAGATATTAAAGATAGCTATAAAGTTTCAGAAATCACGCCGTATTTAAGTTTAATCGTGTACAAAACAGGTAAAAGGATAATTATAAAAAAAGAAAATCCTTGTCCTAACAAATATGGAAATATAGCAGAGACTTTAAATAAACTAAAAAGCATTGATTATAAATTAGCTTGGACAGAAGGGGTTTATCAAGTTAAAAAAGGCAAATGTGAGGAAGTTTATTCAGTATTGCCGGAAGCCGGGGTTAGATGTTTTAGCCAGCTTCATGAATGTAGCTATGTAAAACCATTTGGAAATGTTGAGCCAAAGGAATTTGAAAATATTATTTACGCAATCATGAAGCAAGAAAGCTTTTTTAATCCTTATGCTGTATCTTGGTCTAATGCTGTTGGTTTAACTCAGTTTATCCCAAAAACAGGTTACTATGTAGCAAATCAGATAGGATTAAAAGATTTTGACATGGTAGACTTGTACAAGCCTGAAAATGCTATACTTTTTGCAAAATGGTATGTACAAAAACTTTTAAATATGTTTAACGGAAATTTAGTATACGTTTTTGCATCTTATAATTCAGGAGAAGGAGCCGTTAAAAAGTTCATAGATAAAAACAATATAAAAGATGAAGCCGAATTTATAGAGCTTTATCCATACCAAGAAACAAGAGACTATGTTAAAAAAGTGTTAAGGAATTATATTATTTATAGATACAAGGAGTAAGAAAATGTTTACAGGATTAATAGAAGAAGTAGGGAAAATATCAGCTATAAATAAGAAGAATGACGGATTAAAAATAAAAGTAGAGTGTAATAAAATTTTAGATGATATTAAGCTGGGTGATAGTGTAGCTGTTAATGGAGTTTGCTTGACAGTTGTAAACATTGATAAAAACTCCTTAGACTTTGAAGTATCTAATGAAACTATAAAAAGAAGTAATTTTAAGTTTTTGAAAATCAATGAATATGTTAATTTAGAAAGAGCCATGACACCGTCAAGCAGGCTTGGGGGGCATATAGTACAGGGGCATGTTGATACAACCGGAGAAATAACTTCAATAACAAATCTTGGACAGCATACAAACATAAAAATCAGATTTCCTTCTGAGTATGATTATCTTGTGATAGAAAAAGGGTCTATTGCAATAGATGGGATAAGCTTAACCATTAACTACATAAACGAAAATGTCATTGATTTAAACATCATACCCCACACTTGGGAAAATACAAACCTAAAATATAGAAAGGTTGGCGATATTGTAAACATTGAATTTGATATTCTCGGCAAATATGTAGCAAAAATGTTAAATTTAAACAAACAAAAAGAGGATAAACTTAAAAATCTACTGGAAAACTGGTAAATTAAACCAAAACAAAATCCTCTCCAAGAAAAACTCTTTTAACTTCTTGGTTTTCTACGATCTCTTGAGGAGTTCCTTCTGCTATTACTCTCCCGTGGGCAATTATGTAAGCTCTATCTGTTATCTTTAATGTTTCTCTAACGTTATGGTCAGTGATGATTATTCCTATATTTCTTGATTTTAAAGATAGGATTAACTGGTTAATATCTTTCACAGAAACAGGGTCTACGCCTGCAAATGGCTCATCCAAGAGTAAAAAAGATGGGTTTATTATCAAACTTCTTGCTATCTCAAGCCTTCTCCTTTCACCGCCTGAAAGGGTTGAAGCTTTTTGATGTTTAAGATGGTCTAAATTAAACTCTTTCAAAAGCTCTTCTGCCTTTGATGTCATCTCAGAAACAGTCAAATTTTGAAACTCTAAAAACATCATAAGATTGTCCCAAACGGTCAAATCTCTAAATATGGAAGATTCTTGCGGCAGAAAACTTATTCCTTTTTTTGCCCTTTCCCAAACAGGAAGGTCTGTAATATCTTCACCGTTCAGTAAAACACTTCCCTTTTCCGGCTTTAAAAAACCAAGCAAACACTTAAAAGTAGTTGTCTTACCGGCACCGTTTGGACCAAGCAGTCCCACTATTTCCCCCTCTTCTGCATACAAAGACACACCATTTACTACTGTTCTATTTTTAAAGCTCTTTTCTATATTTTTTAGCTCAAGCCTGCTTTTTTCCATTTTAGCTCCTTACAAAGTTAAGAATAAACTCTTTTGAAGTCTCGTTTATATCTTGATAGTATATTTTTTGTGCCACTTCTAAGTTGTAGAGGTTATTTAATAGCTTAACCATCTCTTCCTTAGATAGACTTTTTAAAATATTTGAAATGTTTGCCTGTTGTAATGGATGGTTTATTCCTACTTTATTTAAAGCTTCTTCTAAACTGTTGCCGGCTTCCATTAAAATCTTTGTTTGTAAAGCTTTTTCTAACTGAGATAAGATTAAGCTTTGAATTTCAAAAGGATGAACGCCGTTATTAAGCAGATTGATAAAAATCTTTAAAGCAGAAATATCTTTTTTGAAAAATTTGTCTAAAAAATTAAATACATTCTCCTCAAAGACAGGAGTAACTACAGCATCTATATCTTCTTTTGTTATCTCTTTCTTATCTCCAACATATAATAAAAGTTTTTCTACTTCATTTTTAGCTATTGTCAAATCGTTGTTTAAAAGACTTGCAAGGTATTTTAAATTTTCATCTGAAATAGCTTTTCCTTCCTTTGCTAATTTGTTTTTTAAAGAAGTTAAAAATCCCTGAAAAGTTAATTTTTTAGAAATTACAACATCAACATTATCAAGTTTTAACAAAGATTTATAAGGCTCTTTATCCAACTTTTCTAAATTTACAACCAAAATCAATCTATCCGGTAGTTTTATATTTTTAATATCTTCTATGATTTGCTTTAACTCGTCCTTTTTGAGCTTATCTGTAAAGGCTTCAAAATCTCTAACCACTATTGCCTTTGAAGATGAGAATAAATCTTTTGAAAAAAGATGATTTCTAAAGGAAGTATAATCTAACTCATCTCCCCAGTAAACTTTTATAGGCGAAACCGATTTAAACTTCTCAACGACAAGAGCCTTTGTTAGATATTCATCTCCATAGATAATTAAAACCGGCTTTAATTGACTTAAATTAAATTCTTTTAAAAGCTGGCTTGCTTTTATCTCACTCATTTTTTGTAAGCACCGCTTGAGTCCTTATCTTAATCAATTCTCCAATTTCTTCAAAAGCATAAATTTTTTCAATATCAGACCTTAAACCAGCCCCAACATACTGAGCATTTTCTTTAATCATTTGGTCTATAGCAACATTTCCATGCCTATCTTCTACTTTAAATCTTAAATCAATGCTAACTTTATAAACGTTAGCCCTTTGAGCCGGAGAATATCCAAGCGGTATAAAGTTAAGATTTACAGCATCTACATATACAAAATATTTAGTATTATCACTACATTCTAATTTGTTTCCGGATTGTAAAATTCCATCACTTATACTTTTGGTCAAAACATCTCTTAAAGTCGGTTCTGGATAGTTTACATTTACTGCTTTTAAACAGTAGATTTCAGGATTTTTATTTTTTATTGCTGTATATTCTTTAATGGAACATCCGTTTATAAACATATAAATAAAAACTAAGCTCAACAGTAATATACCTTTAATAAGAAGCATAAAGGAAATTCTTGACTTACCTTTCACTCTCTTGCCTCTCTTAACTGTCTAACTTTTTCTTCTAATTTTGACTTTACAAATGGTGTCACCATTGAGCTAACATCTCCATTATGAAATGCAACATCCTTTACGATGGTTGAGCTTATATGAATGAGTTCTTGAGATGGCATCATGAAAAATGTTTCTACTTTGTCAAGTTTGTAGTTTGTCATTGCTATTTGAAGCTCATACTCAAAATCTGTAAAAAGTCTTACTCCTCGTACAATGATTTTAGTGTTGTACTTTTTCATAAAATCTACCAAAAGCCCAGAAAATCCTTCTACAATCACCCTGCCTTTATACTTTGAGACAGCATCTTCAAACATTTCTATTCTTTCTTTCAAAGTAAAAAGTGGTTTTTTCTTTGGATTTTCAGCTAAAGCAACTACAACCGTATCAAAAATATTTAATGCTCTATCTACTATATCTAAATGTCCAAAATGAACAGGGTCAAACGTTCCCGGGTAAACACATATTTTGGCTGTCATTGTTTTCTCCAAAAACTGATAACCGTATCTCCATATTTTCTTGATTCTACATAAAAATCCGGTTCAATACTGCTTAGGTCGTTTTTAAATCTGTGTTCTACTATTAACATGCCGCCATTTCTCAAAACTCTTAAACCTTCTTTAATTAGTTTATCATAATATTTATAATCGTAAGGTGGGTCTGCAAAAACAATATCAAAGCTCTCATCTGGTTGGTCTTTTAAGTATTTTAAAACATCTTTTGATACAAATTTAACATTTTCAACATTCTTTAGCTTTTCCCTTATCTGATTAATTCTTTCTCTTTCTATATCTACAAAAACTATAGATTTTGCACCTTTTTCTAATGCAGTCATTCCAATTTGACCGGTTCCGGCAAATAAATCTAAAAAGTCTTTACCTTTCACACTGTAAAGAATATTAAACAAAGCTTGCTTTACTAAGTTTGACGTTGGTCTTAACTCTCTCAAATTCTCTCCTGATTTTTCTCATCAATTTGTATGTGAATGTATTTATTATAATTCATGTCATGAACAAAAAAGGGGGCGATTTTTACAAGACTTAAAGAGAAGACTTTTCAAATTTACGTCGTAAGAAGAAAAAGTAAGATTGTAAAAGTTTTAGAACATTCTTGTTTTCTGCTGAAGTTGCTTGTAAAAATCCACACTACCATTCTGCAGCCGGCGAAGAATCTTGACCTCAAAGATGTCATTCTGAGCGAAGCGAAGAATCTCCCATTCTTCTTTTCAAGTCAAAAATCAAAAAAGAGATCCTTCGAACTTACTTCCTCACGATGACACGGAAAGGTAAGCTTACAAAAATTTTGGAACACCCTCATTTTCTGCTTGACATGTAGCAAAATTTTTAGTATATTTATATTAGCTTTTTAATTTTTTAACTGTACCTTGGCAATTGAATAGGTTAGCCCACACAAGCTTGTTTTACGTGAAACGTGAGATGTGAGATGTGAGACGTTGGAAATTTGTTTATCAATATCTTAGCGATTTTTATCTGATTGTGTGATGACTTGGTGAGATGATTTACAAGTCAGTGAAGCTAAAGTATTGGTAATGTAATTTTATTTTTTGATGTTTGATTTGAGCTTGTGTAGTGATGGTTTGAAAAGGATTTTTTAAAAAGTAGTTGTAAGTGTTTGTTGAATTAAACTTTTTAATTTTAAATTTTTTAATGTTTAAATTTTTGAAAATTTGTAATTTTTTATTTTAAAATTTTTTGAGATCGGGAAGTTAAGGAGTGGTATTTGCAGCGGGCTTCTGAGTTTGTGGTTTTCAGCGGTTGGCTTGTGATGGGATGTTAAAGGATAAAATATAATAATATATTTTCTGTATATCGAGGTTTGCTGCAAAAAACTTCAACTTGCAGGTTTTTTAAAAGTTTGGTATAATGATTATCAGAATATTGATAGAGTAAGTTAAAAGCGATTTTATTTTTGAGTTAAAAGTTAACGGGTTCCATCTGAACCGTGTGGGTTAGAAAGTCTTCTTAGATTTTGGGCTTATTTGTATTTTCTTTAGTTCCATCTGAACCGTGTGGGTTAGAAAGTTTGAACAAATAATCAGCAAGTTTGCAAGTTGGTTTGAGTTCCATCTGAACCGTGTGGGTTAGAAAGAATACTAATATCAGGATGGGGAGGACAGAAAACCATGTTCCATCTGAACCGTGTGGGTTAGAAAGAACAGCAATAGTAGGAATTTTAACTAAAAGCTGGTTAGTTCCATCTGAACCGTGTGGGTTAGAAAGGATTTCAAGATAAAGAAAAGCTTTACACAGGATATAGTTCCATCTGAACCGTGTGGGTTAGAAAGATACACATATTTGACTAGAAAAAGGAACGCTTAACTGTTCCATCTGAACCGTGTGGGTTAGAAAGACGGCACTTATAAAAGTAGAATTGGAAAGTTCATTTTGTTCCATCTGAACCGTGTGGGTTAGAAAGTATCTATATATGAAAATGGATTATGGACTTTCTTTAGTTCCATCTGAACCGTGTGGGTTAGAAAGTATCCAAGAATGCATCCTTCTGACTTGACTGAATTAGTTCCATCTGAACCGTGTGGGTTAGAAAGACGGCTTATTTGTTTTTATCCATCTACTTATCAAACAGTTCCATCTGAACCGTGTGGGTTAGAAAGGGGAGTAGCATAACCGTAATTTTCATCAAAAATTTCCGTTCCATCTGAACCGTGTGGGTTAGAAAGATAAAAACTTCTTCTACAGAGACGACATATTCCCTGGTTCCATCTGAACCGTGTGGGTTAGAAAGTTAGTATAAGAAGGTAGTCGTAATCATTTTTTAATAGTTCCATCTGAACCGTGTGGGTTAGAAAGTCTCTTGACTCAAGAATTTGCTCATTTTCATGACCGTTACATCTGAACCGTGTGGGTTAGAAAGTTGTTTTAAAGGTGTTCGTTTTAAAAGTTTTTACTGGTTACATCTGAACCGTGTGGGTTTTGTAAGGAGAGACGTGAGATGTTAGATGTTTTAAAAAGAATGATAATGGTTTAAACAACACATCAAGTCAAAATCAATAGCAACTTTACAGAAGAGTAACCTCTTTACACAATAAATAAAAAACACGAGATTCTTTGCCGGCTGCAGAATAAAGATTTGGGTTTTTGAAACAACAGTCTCCAAAATTATTGACAAGTTTCTTTACGTTCTAACTTTCTTACATCTTTTATTAAAATCAAGACACCCTCCCATTTGGGAGGGCATTATAGTTAATTAAACGTCAAAATAAAGTTCAAATTCTTTTGGATGTGGAACCAATCTAATTGCATCTTGCTCTGCTTGTTTTGTTTCAATCCACATATTGATAAAGTCCATGTCCATTACGCCACCTTTGAGTAAAAACTCGTTGTCTTCTTTTAATGCATCGATAGCTTCTTGGAGAGATCCTGGAGTTTGTGGAACGTTTGCAAGTTCTTCTGGTGGTAATGAGTAGATATCTTTATCAAGAGGTTCACCTGGATGGATTTTATTTTCAATACCATCAATAGCAGCCATTAATAAAGCTGTAAACGTTAAGTATGGGTTAGAAGATGCATCCGGGAATCTTACTTCAATTCTTTTAGCCTTTGGAGATGTATCACCAACAGGAATTCTGATAGCAGCAGACCTGTTTCTTGCAGAGTATGCAAGTCTTACAGGAGCTTCAAATCCGGGCACTAATCTATGGTAAGAGTTTGTAGTTGGGTTAGAGAATGCACAGATGGCTCTTGCATGTTTAATGATTCCGCCAATAGCATAGAGAGCTATTTCCGATAACCCACCGTATCCATTACCGGCAAAAAGGTTTTGTCCGTCTTTCCAGATTGAGAAGTGACAGTGCATACCACTACCATTATCACCTGCTAATGGTTTTGGCATGAATGTTACAAACTTTCCATATCTGTATCCAACGTTTCTAAGCACATATTTGTATTTTAAGATGTTATCTCCCGAGCCAACAATATCTGAAAATCTGAAGTTTATTTCTCCTTGTCCTGCTGTAGCTACTTCATGGTGCTCTCTTTCTACTGTAATACCTACTTCTTCAAGTGTTTTAACCATTTCCATTCTTATGTGATGAGTTTTGTCCAATGGAGAAACCGGGAAGTACCCTCTTTTATAAGGTATTTTGTACCCAAGGTTTGGATTTTCTTCTCTTGCAGTATTCCACCATCCTTCTTCAGAATCTACTTGGTAGTAGGAATGGTTAGGTCCTGAGCTAAATCTAACATCATCAAAAATAAAGAATTCTGCCTCTGGACCAAAGTAAGCTATATCACCAATACCTGTAGACCTTAAAAATTCAAGAGCTTTTTTAGCGATTTGTCTTGTATCTCTTGAGTATGGCTCTTTAGTTATTGGGTCAACTACATCACAAATTAAAGATAAAGTTGGCTCTTCAATGAACGGGTCGATGAACGCTGTTTTTGGGTCTGGAATTAATAACATATCTGATTCTTGAATACCTTTCCAACCTCTTATTGATGAACCGTCAAACGGAATTCCGTTTTCAAATGAATGTAGGCCAAACTCGTGAGTTGGGATTGTTAAATGTTGCCACTGACCAAATGGGTCTGAAAACTTAAAATCAATAAAGGCAATACCTTTTTCTGAAATTACACGCATTACATCATCCGGTGTTTGACATTGGATCATTGCCATTTTAAAAAACCTCCTTTATAAAAATTAATTGTTTCTTATATTAAACTGCTTCCGGACCTCTTTCTCCCGTTCTTATTCTTATTACATCTTCTATTGGAATGATAAAGATTTTTCCATCTCCAATTCTCCCGGTTCTTGCAGCCTGCATTATAGCTTCTACTACTTTTTCAACTTGTGCATCATCAACAACGACTTCTATTTTTAACTTAGGGAGGAAATCTATTACATACTCTGCCCCTCTGTATAACTCAGTATGACCTTTTTGTCTTCCAAATCCCTTTGCTTCCGTAACAGTCATACCGTAGATTCCAATGTTTGTAAGTGCATCTTTAACTTCATCAAGCTTGAAAGGCTTAATAATTGCTTCAATTTTTTTCATAACATACCTCCATTTTTGATTATAAGAAAATTTCGTGCCAAATTTTAATTTCTTGATTTTACTAAATACTTAAATATTTTAACACTTTTAAAATCTGTAGATATTGCATATTTTCAGTGCAATATTACTAAATTTTAAATTATGATCATTCAAAGTCCTCAGAATGACGAGCAAATAAAAACGTCATCTGAGGAAGATCGATATTTTTAAATATATTGCATATTTTAAGTGCAATTCAAATTCTACTTTGCATATTTATTGTGCAATAAATAAACAGTTAACCCAAATCAAAAGCTACAACCTTTATTTCTGTGTAGTCTTCTATTGCAAACTTTGGACCTTCCCTACCTATACCGCTTCCTTTAACTCCACCATATGGCATATTGTCAGCTCTAAACGTCGGAATATCGTTTATGATAACTCCACCAACATCTGCATTTTCTATCACTTTCCAAGCATTTTTTAGGTCGTTTGTAAACACTCCAACTTGTAAGCCATAATTTGTTTTATTGACAAGCTTTATAGCTTCATCTATATCTTTAAACCTTTTTACTGCAACAACAGGAGCAAAGGCTTCTTCATAAAAAAGTTTAGACTCTTCCGGCACTTCTGACACTATTGTTGGTGGAATTATTGGTTTATCTTTTGATTGTATTCCTCCAAGTGCTATCTTACCGCCTTTCATAACTGCTTCATTAATCCAAGTTTCAATTCTATCAACTTCATTTATAGAGATTACAGGACCTACGTCTGTATCTTCTTCTAAAGGATTTCCATATTTTAACTTTGAAGCTTCCACTTTTAAAAGATGTTCAAATTCATCAGCTACACTTTCATGAACAAATACCCTTTGAACCGATATACAAACCTGACCTGCTAACGCAAACCCTCCAAGAACTGATTTTTTAGATGCAATTTCTAAATTTGCTGTTTTATCGACAATTACAGCCGAGTTTGACCCAAGTTCCATCACTATTTTTTTCAATCCTGCCTGTTTTGCTATTATTTCTCCAACTTTTAAACTTCCTGTAAAAGAAACGACCCTAACATCTGGATGTGTTGTCATTGCTTGACCTACATCTGCAAATCCAGGTATAACAGAAACAGCCTCTTCAGGGACACCAGCTTCAAGGAAAAGTTGACAAAGCATTATTGGAGATAGTGGAGTTCTTTCACTTGGTTTTAGTATAAACGGACAACCTGCAGCAATAGATGGTGCTATTTTATGTGCAGTAAGATTTACAGGAAAGTTAAAAGGAGTAATTGCAGACACTATTCCAGCCGGGACTCTGTAATAAAACCCTTTCTTTCCTTTGCCGTTTGGAGATGCGTCAAAATGCACATACTCGCCATGAATTCTTTTTGCTTCTTCTGCCGAGAAAGTGATTGTATTTACAGCCCTATCTACTTCTGTTCTTGCTTCACGGATAGTTTTTCCTGTTTCTAAGGTTATAGTTCTTGCAAACTCTTCTTTTCTACTTTCTAAAAGGTTAGCTACTTTTAATAGAATTTTGTATTTTTCATATGCTGTAAGTTTTTTTAGTTTTTCAAGACCTATTTTAGCTTTCTCTATAGCCTGATAAACATCTTCTGGAGAACCCTTTGCAGCTTCACCGATTTTTTCTTGGTTGTAAGGAAAAATTACATCGATAACCTCATCCTTCCAAACTTCCTTGCCGCCAATTATCATCGGTAGCTTAATCATAGCTACACCTCCGAATATAATTAAAAAGAATTTTAACATAATAGTGAGATTTGAGAGAGTGATTGTGTAAGTTATTTTATTTTCGGAAATATGTAATTAGCTGAAAATAATACGCAGGTGAGAAATTAGTGATTTTTATAGGATTTAAAAATGAGATCTTTCGGCCTTCGGCCTCAGGATGTTCTATGTTAAATGTCAAGTGCAAAAATTTTCATCAAATGGTTTTCTACTTTTTAATACACCATATGCCTGCCTTAATAACTTATGTGCTACAGCCACTAATGCTAATTTTTTAGCTTTACCTTTACTTGCTAATCTTTCGTATAATTCTCTGCAGTATTTGTTAAACCTTATTGCTGATAATGCTGCCATGTATAGTATCTTTCTTGCATATGGATTTCCCATTTTCTTTATCTTGCCACTTTTCTTTACACTTGA
>NZ_JAPYVU010000044.1 GCF_028276765.1 Sulfurihydrogenibium sp. | reverse complement strand
CTTTATAACCCACACGGTTCAGATGGAACGATGCTGATAAAGGCGGTTTTATCTTTCCTTTATTGCTCTTTATAACCCACACGGTTCAGATGGAACATATAGTTCAAAATGTTGATAGATGGTATGAGGGTTCTTTATAACCCACACGGTTCAGATGGAACACACTAATATAGACATTCCTCAGAAAAAAGACATTCACTTTATAACCCACACGGTTCAGATGGAACCCGTTAACTTTTAACTCAAAAATAAAATCGCTTTTAACTTACTCTATCAATATTCTGATAATCATTATACCAAATTTTTAAAAAACCTGCAAGTTGAAGTTTTTTGCAGCAAACCTCGATATACAGAAAATATATTATTATATTTTATCCTTTAACATCCCATCACAAGCCAACCGCTGAAAACCACAAGCTCAGAAGCTCGCTGCAAATACCACTCCTTAACTTCCCGATCTTAAAAAATTTCATAATAAAAAACTGCAAATTTTCAAAAATTTAAGCATTAAAAATTTTAAAATCAAAAAGTTTAATTCAACAAACACTTACAACTACTTTTTAAAAAATCCTTTTCAAACCATCACTACACAAGCTTAAATCAAACATCAAAAAATAAAATCACATTACCAATACCTTAGCTTTGCTGACTGCTAAGTCATCTCACTAAGCATTTAAACAATCAAATAAAAATCACTAAATTATTGATAAACCAATATTTAACGTCTCACATCTCACGTCTCACGTTTCACTTAAAATAAGCTTGTGTGGGTTACCTATTCAATTGCCAAGGTACAGTTAAAAAATTAAAAATTTAATGTAAATATACAAAAAAATTTTCTATCTGTCAAGCAGAAATTGAAGAGTGTTCCAAAATTCTCGTAAGCTTACCTTTTCGTGTTGTCCTGAGGACTAAGTCCAAGTATCTCTTTTTTGATTTTTTGACTTGAAAAGAAAAATATGAGATTCTTCGCTTCGCTCAGAATGACATCTTTGAGGTCAAGATTCTTCGCCGGCTGCAGAAGACGATGTGGATTTTTGCAAGCTCTTTCAGTAAAAATTAGACAGCATAGGATAACATTCAAAATAAAAATCTTTGTCTAAAACCTTAAAATCTTCAACCTTGAGCTTTAAGCTATCTTGAATTTTTTCAATTCCAAGATAGTCAAGCCAAGAGATTCCATCATCACCTATCAATAACGGTGCTGTAAAGATGGAGATTTTATCAAACTTTCTTTCTTTTATAAAGTCTGTTATTACTTCTCTACCACCTTCAACCAAAAGATGAACTATTTCTCTCTCGTACAGTGTTTTTAGAATATCATCAACCTTAAACTTTTCATTTTCATCTAAGTCTAAAAACACAATTTCAACATTTTCTTTTTCTGATAATCTTTTAAGATTTTCCTGACTGGCTAATTTGGAAGTTATCACAATGGTTTTGGCTTCATTGTTATAGATGTTATAAGTTGGTGGAACTTTTAATCTTTTGTCTATCAAAATTCTTACTGGTTGTTTTTCTGTTTCTACGTGTCTAACTGTTAGGGTTGGATTATCTTTTAAAGCTGTATTTGTGCCAACGAGAATGGCCGATGCTTCTTTTCTTAATTGATGGGCAAATTGTCTTGATTTTTCAGATGTTATCCATTTAGAATCACCTGTTTTTGTGGCTATTTTTCCATCAAAGCTTTGGGCTACTTTTAGATGAACGAATGGTCTTTTTTCTTTTATGTATATAAAAAAATCTTCATTTATCTTCTCACATTCTTTTTCCAAAACACCTGTAATTACTTTAATGCCATAAGATTTTAGGATATTTACACCTTGACCTTTTACTACCGGGTTTTGGTCTAACGCTCCGATTACAACCTCTGAAATACCTTCTTCAATGATTGCGTTTGTGCAGGGCGGTGTTCTTCCATAATGACAGCATGGTTCAAGGGTTACAAACATAGTAGAACCTTTTAAATCATATCCTTTTTCTTTTGCGTCTTTTATTGCTTCTCTTTCTGCATGGGGCATACCTGCTTTGATATGATAACCTTTACCTATTATCTTTCCATCTTTTACAATAACAGCTCCAACGGTTGGGTTAGGATGGGTTAATCCTTTTCTAATTTTTGCCAAATCTAAAGCAATTTTCATGTAGCTTTCTAAATCTTTGATGTTAGTCATGTTTTAACAGCCTCTTTTAAACTAAATTTTATTGTCAACAATTTTACTTAGGAGTTTTAGGATGTTAAAAATAGTATATATAATTTTGTTAGCTTTCAGCTTTTCTTATGCACAAAGCAGACTTCCTTTAATCTCTCCGCAAGATGCCTACAAACTACTAAATGATAAAAACACTGTGTTTATAGACACAGAAGACAATCAAACCTACATGAATGAACATATTCCTGGTTCAGTTAACATTGATGTTTTGGCAGTTCAAGATATAGCAATAAAAAATAATGAAAAGCAAAAGTGTAAATACTTACCACTTTGTCCAAAAACTGCTGAAAAGCTGTTTTCTGAAAATGGGATTAGCAACAATGATAAAGTTATAATCTACTATTCAAAAAATCTTCCAAATAAAGCATCTTATATGTGGTTTTTACTTTACAGCATGGGTCATGATGAAAACAAACTTTTAATTCTTGATGGTGGTCTTGAAAACTGGAAAAAAGAGAATCTGCCTATCTCAAATCAAGATGATGTAATCAAGAAAAAAGCTAAATACATTGTAAAGCCAAGGTATGAAGTTGTAGCTTCAAAAGAAGAAGTATTGCAGCATGTAAAAAACTATACAAACGGAGTTGATGACAACACAATCTTGGTAGATACAAGAACATTTTTAGAATTTACAGGAAGACAGGAAATGAATGAGATTAAAAGGTCTGGTCATATACCTGGGGCTAAGTTTGTCTATTGGAGATGGTTTGAGGGCAAAGGTTCAACCTACAAGCCTATAGAAGTTCTTGAAAAAGATATAAAAAAGATAAACTTAGATTTAAATAAAAAAATCATTCTTTACTGCACAATTGGCAATAGGTCTTCATTTGTCTTTATTCCACTTAAATACTTAGGAGCTAAAAATCTAAAAATCTATACAGGAAGCTGGTATGAATGGGGTAATGATGAAAGCTTACCATTAGAGACAGAAAAATACAGAAGATGATAGACATCATTTAACGAATAATACGATAGTTGAGAAACAAGGTAAAAGAAAAAGACTCTTTGTAGATTGCAGAATCATAAATAAGAATAAGACTATCCTTTCTCTAAAGCTTATCGTTTAACATTTCTCTATTATACGAGGACGTAAGTCCGAAGGAAAGAGTGTTCGAAGCTCGTAAGCTTACCTTTACGTGTTATCCTCAGGCTGTAAGCCGAAGGATCTCCTCTTTTGATCTTTTGATATGAAAAGAAAGAATATGAGATTCTTCGCCGGCTGCAGAATGACGATGTGGATTTTTACAAGCAGCCTCGTCCGAAGGACCACTTTTTAAATTCTAATTTTTTTGCATTCTTAAATTTTAAAGCTTAAATTTATATTAAAAAAAGGTGTTTTGTTAAATTTAGTTAACGATTATAAAATCTATTGACAAAATCAATATTAGGTTATATATTAATAGTAATAATAAAGTAAGGAGGTAGTGAAAATGGACAGAAGATTAATCCCAGCATTTGCAGTTTCGCCATTAAGAGAATTAGCAAGATTGGAAAATGAGATCAACAGAATTTTTAAGGAATTGATTCCGGCTGAACAAACAGCAGAAGTGGTTGTTTGGTCTCCAAGAGTTGATGTGTATGAAAAAGATAACAATGTTGTAATTGAAGCAGAAATACCAGGTGCTAAAAAAGAAGATATTGAAGTAAAAGTAAAAGACAATGCAGTTGTAATTAGAGGAGAAGTTAAAAAAGAAGAAGAGAAAAAAGATGAAAATTATTACAGAAGAGAAAGATTTTATGGAAAATTTGAAAGAGTAATCCCGTTACCAGCAGACGTAAAAATTGAAGAAGCTAAAGCAGAATATCAAGATGGCGTTTTAAAATTAACAATACCAAAATCTGTTCAAGAAAAAGAAGTTAAAATAGAAATTAAGTAAAGACATAAAATAAAAAATGTTGAAGTCCCCTGGGAAGGGGGCTTTTTTATTTTTGTTTTTCTCTGATAACTGGAAGGATTTTTAAGTCTTAAGAAATGACAACGTTTTTGTTTTCCACTCTATAAAACTCTAACAATCCTAAAACTAAGCCAAACAAAACCAAATATCCAATTAAAATAAAAATTCTATTTTGATTGAAAAAAGACCTACCATCTGTAAGATAAACATAATCAGTAAGTACACCTTCAGTGTTTAGGTTTAATTTACTTTTTATCTTTCCAACAGGATTTATTACTGCACTAATACCGGTGTTAGCAGCCCTAATAAGATAAACATTATTTTCAATAGCCCTAATCCTTGCCATCTCAAAATGCTGATAAGGAGCAGAAGTCTTTCCAAACCATCCATCATTTGTAATATTTACAATTACATTACCCCCTTTATTTACAAAACTTGAAACATAATTAGGAAAAATAGACTCAAAGCAAATGAGAGATACTATCTTCATTGGTTTTTTATCATTCTTTTGAAAAGTAAGCAATTTTTGACCCTCGCCAGGAGAAAAATCAATGCCTTTTATATACTCAAAAATCTCTTCAAGAAATTTAAATCTGATTGGTGAATATTCAGCAAAAGGTACTATCTTTATCTTTGAATAATAATCAACATACTTTCCGTTTTCATCCACTAAAAATAATGAATTGTAAACTTTTTCTATCTCTAAGTTTTTGTTAAGAATCACGTTATCAAAGCCGGAAAGAAATGGAATTTTAATTTTTTCAAATTCTTTAAAAAAGTACTCTTTTTTATCATTGTCGATAAAAGGAAAGAAAGGTAGCGCAGATTCTGGAAGAATGATTAAATCCGGATTATCTTTTTTTGCTTTTTCAAATAAAGATATGTATTTATTCAAAACGATCATGTCATTTTCTGTATTTCTCTCAATCTTTAGCGTCTCGTCTATATTACCTTGCAAGATTGATACTTTATAAGACGCTCCTTTGTCAACATAGCTTTCAATCTTGCTTTGTCCCCAAAGAAATATCAAAATGAATAATGCTATATTTAGCAAATTTAATATGATCCATCTAAAATGTTGATTTGAAAACATCATGTAAAAAGAAACAGAAAAATACAATACTAAAAATGAAAGTCCATAGATGCTAAAAAGTGACGATATTTGTGCAATTTGATTTATGTATGAAAGCATGTATCCGTTTAAGTTCCAAGGAAAGCCTGTAAATGGGAAATACTCCCGGACTACTTCTAAAAGTACTATTAGAAATGGTGCTATAAAAAAACCTTTGTAATTGTATCTTTTATAAAACAGTTTCAACAAAACAGAAAAAAGAACAAAAGCATATAAACTGTAAGCAGCGATAAATAATAAGAACAATCCGGAAGAAAGATATAAATTAATCTTACCGTAATAATGAATGGCGTATATTATCCAGTAAAAAGAAATTGCAGAAAAAACAAGTCCTGCGATAAACGAGTATAGAATTAATCTTTTAGTATCATTTTTTTCTATCAAATAAAACAAAAGTCCATAGCCAACCAAAAAAGCAAACGGAATATAATAATTTGGCAAGGATATTGCTAAAGTTAAACCAGAAATAACTGATAAAACAATATAAAGCATTTTTAAGGCAAGTCTATTTTATACAAGTTTGTTATTTCTTTTGCTGTTTGTAGTAATTCATGCTTAAACAGTCCGTCATAATTTGATTTGTTAAGCCTTGAAATCGGTGCAACTATAGAAAGTGCAGCAACCGGATAATCACTTTCATCTCTTATTACTGTGGCTATCTCTGATACTTCTGGCTCTAAACCTTCAAAGTCATACTCGAAAATATCGCCAAGCTCTTTTTTTGCCCTTAAAATAGCTCTACCCGGTGCAGTTTCAATAGCAGGATATCTTTTAGCAATTCTTGAATTGACCAAAACAGATGATTTACTATCCTTAGAGTAAAAATAGACAATATCATTTTGATGCATCAATGACAAGTAAACTGTTTCATTTGTTTTATTTCTTAATTGCTTAACAAACTGTTTTGCTTGGTTTAAAATTGTTAAATTTTTTATAAATGAATATTCTAAAAGTAAAGTTTTTACTCCAAGTCTGTAATGTCCTGTTTCTGGGTCTTGTTCTATCAAACCTTTTACTTCTAATGTTGCAAGGAGTCTAAAAACGTTATTTTTATTTAATCCAAGAATATTACTAAGTTCAGTAACGCCTAAATTGTCTTTTTCCTTTAAAGCTTCTAATAAATCTAAAGCTTTTTCAATAGATTTCTTCGCACCCTTTTTCTGCATTCTGTTATCTTTCTCCGTTTCTTATGTTAGAATGATTATAACACAATTTGATTTTATTATACAGGTGCCAAAAATGGATAAAATAGAAAAAATCTTAGAAAATTTAATAAACTTGCTTGAAAAAGAAAATAAGCTTTTAATAAATGCTATTAATGATGACAAAGCACCTGAAGAAATAATGAAAATCGTTGAAGAAAAGCAGTCTTTACTATCAGAGCTTGCAAATTTTGAAGTAAAAGATTTTGAAAATCTGCCCCAAACATTAAAAGAAAAAATAAATAAAATTAAAGAACTTACAGCTATCAATCAAACAATAGCTTCTTCCAATTTAAATTTAATAGAAGAAATTTTTCAAGCTGTTTTTCAATCTGCTACTACATACTCATCAGAAGGCGAATCAAAAAAATCTTCGGGCAGTTTAATAAATAAGAAAATTTAAAAATTAAAATTAAGAAATAAATAGGAGGAATTAAATGAAAGCTGCTTACTATGACAAATTGGAAGGATATAAAGCAATCAAAATTGGAGATTTTCCTATACCGGAAATAAAGGATGATGAAGTTTTAGTAAATATAAAAGCGTTTTCTTTAAACCATTTAGATGTTTGGGTTATGGAAGGTAAATATCCTATGCCTATTCCTCTGCCACATATCTTTGCATCTGATGGTGCAGGTATAGTAGCAAAAACTGGTAAAAATGTTAAGAATGTAAAAGAAGGTGATAGGGTTGTTATTTTCTCCGGTCTTTCTTGTGGATACTGTGAAAAATGTTTATCCGGAAGAGACAATGAATGTAATCAGTTTAGACCTTTAGGAGTATTAGAAGACGGTGTTTCTGCTGAGTATGTAAAAGTTCCGGCTGTAAATGTTTTTAAAATTCCGGATGATTTGTCTTTTGAAGAAGCTTCATGCTTACCAATTACATACATTACGATGTGGCATTCTTTAATCACAAGATCAAAAATAAAAGCCGGTGATATAGTTTTAATTCATGGTGGAGCAAGTGGTGTAGGAACAGCTGGAATACAACTTGCAAAATTATTTGGTGCTACTGTTATCACAACCGTTGGTGATGATTGGAAGGTAGAAAAATGCAAAAATCTTGGTGCTGATTATGTGATTAACTATAAAAGTGAAGATTTTGTAGAAAAGGTTAAAGAAATTACAAATAACAATCTTTGTGATGTTGTTATAGACCATATAGGAGCTGAAACATTTAATAAGTCTCTATCCTGTGCTAAAAAAGGAGGAAGTGTTGTAACCTTTGGTTCGACAACAGGAGCTGAAGTCAACATAAATTTAAGATATGTATTTGGAAAAAATCTAATCATACACGGTGTATACATGGGAACAAAGGGCGAGTTCTCGCAGGTCATAAAACTCATTCCAAATAAAATTAGACCAGTCATTGACTCTGTATTTGAATTAGAAGATGTTCAAAAAGCTTATGAAAAATTACTAAGCAGACAGTTTTTTGGAAAGATTGTAGTTAAGATATGAGCTTTATAGAGATTAAAAACCTTACCGTAAATATAGAAGATAGTGTCATTCTTGAAGATATAGACATTGAAGTAAACCAAGGAGAGATTGTTTCTATAGTTGGACCAAACGGTGGTGGAAAAACTACATTAATCAAAGTCTTGCTTGGATTATTAAAACCAACTTCTGGAACAGTTTTAATAGATGGTAAAGACCCATACTATGCAATAAAAAATCATATGATTGGATATGTACCACAAAAAAGTAAACAAGAATTAGATTTTCCGGTTAGTGCTTTGGATGTTGTTTTGTTTGGTTTAATTGGTAAGAATCTATCAAAAAAGGAGAAATTAGATTTAGCTTTAAGATACATTAAATACGTTGGTATGAAAGGGTTCGAAAATAAAATTTTTGGACGGTTGTCCGGTGGTCAACAGCAGAGAATCATGATAGCTCGGGCGTTAGTATCAGACCCAAAAATTTTGATACTTGATGAACCGTCCACAGGGGTTGATGTGGTAGCTCAAGAAAGTTTTTATGAATTTATAAAACGTTTAAATCAAGAAAAAAAGATGACCATCATAATGGTAAGTCATGATATAGGTGCGGTTGTAAGCTTTTCTCATAAAATAGCCGGCTTAAATAAGAGGCTTCACTACTTTGGTCCCGCTAAAGACTTTTTAACAAAAGAAAATCTGCAAAAACTATATTCAGCAGATGTTAGCCTGCTAATTCATTCTGATGAGTGTTTGACCTGTCAGCATTTTAATCCTATGATGTTGGAGATACGACATTGAGTTTTTTAGACATTTTCACAGTTCCATTTATGCTTAATGCGTTTATTGGTGGTCTACTGGTAAGTGTTTTACTTTCTGTTTTGTCATTTTTTATCTATGTTAAAAAATGGTCTTTTATAAATGTGGGGATTTCTCATGCTGCATTTGGTGGGCTTGCAATTGGCTTTTTTGCCGGAACCAATCCAACATTAACAGGTAGCATTTTTGCTGTTTTGGTGGGTATGCTAATAGGATACATTAGCAAAAAAGGAAAAATTCATGAAGATTTGACAATAGGAATTTTACTTTCTTTTTCAATGGCTTTTGGTGTAGTTTTAATTTCCTTTTCTAATAATTATAATTCTGATTTATTTGCATTTTTGTTTGGGAATATCTTAACAATCACAAAAGAAGATTTAATTTACATTTCTATCTTTACAGTTTTTACAATTGGATTTTTACTTAAATACTTTGACAAAATTCTTTACTGCTGTTTTGATGAAGACCTTGCTTATATTGGCGCAGTCAATACAAACTTTTTATACTACAGTGTGATAACATTGATAGCAATAGCAACTGTTTTATCTATAAAGCTTGTAGGGTCTATTTTATCAGCTGCGATGATAATCTTGCCAGCTGCTGTCTCTTCTCAACTTGCATGGCATTATAAAAAGATTATCACTCTTTCTATTATATTTAGTCTAATAATTGTAAGTACTGGAATAATTCTGTCTTTTTATTTTAACCTTCCATCCGGCTCAACGATAGTTATTCTTTATTCTATCGTATTTTTTGTGATAGTGCTAGGGAAAAGGCTATTTTGAATTATACGCTCTAAGAATTAATTAGCTTTTTTATTATAATTCTACGGTCAATAAAAGATCTAGGATATTCCAAAATTTTCGTAAACTTACCTTTCCTTGTCATCCTAAGGCTGAAGGATCTCTTTTTTGATTTTTTGACTTGAAAAGAAAAATATGAGATTTTTCGTCGGCTACAGAATGACAGTAAGGATTTTTGAGACAGTCTCATAAAAGATCTCTGTTTTTTTAACTCTGACTTACTTTGTGTACGGGCAATTCATAAATTATCTCTATCTGCTTAATTGCCTTCTAAATAGGAAATCTTTCTGGTTTGAACTCTTGAGAGATAATAAAAGTAAACTTACAGAAATTTTAGAATACTCTTGGTAAAGCAGTTTATTTGCGAAAAACATCATTTAAAATTTTATTTTTGTGTAGTAATTTTAAATATTAAAAATAAAACAAGGATTGCAAGAATGCAACAGGATATAAAACAACTTACAGTCATACTTGATGGTGTAGATGTATCAGACCCATCGCAGGAAAAAATTGCAAGCGATAAGTTTATTGAAGAGATGAAAAAGAATGATTATCTCCCAACGGACAACTATGTTGCTTTAAGAGATAAGAAAATGAGTAATATTAGAGGAAAAAGAATATCCACGCAAGAAGATGTTGAGATCTATGCTTACTCTCAAGTAAAAAGAATTGGTGATAAGGTTCAAACGGTCGTAGTTATGAAGATTGTATAAAAATAAGGGAGCTTTAAGCTCCCTTGAAAGTAAAGAGGTTATTCAAGCAGCAGCAGGAAATTAGAATCTGTAAGAAACATTTGCGTAAATAAATCTTCCGGGTTCCGGGATTTTGACAGGATTTCCTGATGCTGAAATTCCTCTAAATGGGTCTCTTACATAAGATAGATAGTTATAGTAGAATTTATCAAATACGTTATCAACACCAACACCAACAAATAGTCTATTTGCATATGTATATCCTGCTTTAACGTTTACTATAAACCAGCTGCCGGTTTCTTGCTCTTTTAAATCTGAGTCAACCTTTGATTGTTTTGCAGAGTATATACCTTCTATTAGTCCGTAGAAAGTTCTATCGTCGTATTTAACAGCCAATCTTGCTTTTAATGGTGGAATTTCTGCTAAATCGCTGTCTGTGTATAATCCTTTTTTGTCTGTTTTTTTACCAATTTGATAAGCAAGCCCAAGCTCTGTTGAGATTTTGTCGTTGATATCAACAAATCCGTTAACATCTCCACCATAAATTGCAGCGTTTATGTTTTTGTAGGTTGTATCATTGCCGTTTTTATATAAATAAATATAATCCTGTAGCATGCTATAGAAGATATTACCTTTGATTCCAACATTATTCATTGGAAATGCTTCAAACCCTGCATCTATTTCATTATTTCTTGTCGGCTTTAAATCCGGATTACCATACCATGGGGACCCGCCACTTAAAGATATAAATCTCTCCTCTGGGTCTGGAACTCTTACAGTGCTACCAAATCCTACATATACATTATCTTTTTTATTGATGTTGTATTTTGTAATAGCATAACCTGATACATAGTTATCTGTGTTAGAGAATTTGTAGCCATTTTTTGAAATGAACAAATTTTTGTTAGTATTAGCTGTCATAGAATTCGGGTCTGCTTTTGAATATGTATAATCATATCTTAAGCCACCGGAGATAGTCCAGTTTTCTATATCTTTACTGCTCTTTACAAACAATCCAATATCTTTAATATCAACATCCGGTATCATACCATCGTTGTAATTGACAGGTTTAGTATTATCCTGTCTGTATGCATTTTGAACATTATCCGCTTTCCAATTTCTTAAATATGTATCAATCCCAACTGTCATGTTAAGTCCAAAGAGATTTAAATCTTTTGAAAGCTTTGTTCCAAACATTTTTGACTCAGCATAAGTTTTCATAGAATATGGATAATTTCCTGATGTAGTTCTAAAAGAATCTCTCATATCGTGTTTTACTTCATTGTAGTAGATGCTAAAATTAAGACCAATATCTTTAAGTTTAAAATCTGTATTAAACCTGTTTGTTCTGTCATACAAAGCATCCATTTTTAAAGCCGGATATAATACATTTCTTGCATTTTCAAAAGCATAAGAAAGTTTAATTTCCGCATTATCGTTTGGAGTAATCAATAACTTTGTCCATACTCTGTCTATGTTAAATGCTTTGTCGTTAATGTATTGAGATTTGTATGCATTTGTTGAAGGCACGTACTCTGTAACTTTTTTACCATCTCCGCTTTCATAAGGCTTAGAATATTGATTTGATGCACCAACTAAAACCTTTATAAACTTATTTCCAACATTCCCCCATACGTAGCCAGTTCTGTAGCCCCAGCTTCCATAGGTTCCTCCTACCTCTCCCCCGATTCCTTCCTTAGGGTCTTTTGTTTTTACGTTTACAACCGCAGCAAGAGAACCAGCATTTTCAACATCAAACGGACCTTCTTTTATGGTTATACTCTCAATCTGAGGTGATGAAACGTGAAAAGAAGGCGGGTCCATTCTGTTTGGACATGCACCATAGATTTTAGAACCATCGATCAATACATTAATGTTATCTTTTGCAAATCCTCTAATGTATAAATCGTTTGCAGTCCCTGCCTTTCTCATGTACCAAACTTCCGGATAAAACTCTGATAAAATCTCTCCAAGGTCAATCTGTCTTGTAACTTTAGCCTCTTCTTGTGTAAGTTCTTTTTTTGTGCTTACTTCTTCCTTAGCTTTTTTCTCTTCAACTGTTACTTTTTCAATTCTAATGCCCTCTACTGCATGTGAATAACTTAACATCACAGAAGTAGATAATAAGACCATTGATGCAAGCTTTTTCATGTCTTCCTCCTGTTTATGATTAATATAAGTTTTAGAATTTTAATATAATTATATGTTAAATTCAAGATATAAATTTAACATTTTAACTTGTACGTCGGGGTAAGAAGTCAATAGAATTCTTGGACTGTTTCGAAAATAAACATCCGTTACCTACAACCTGCAAAGAAGCTCCCGCTTTCAAATAAATAAAAATAGTGAGATTTTCAGTCTTCAGTTTTAGAACGATAGAAAAAAGTAGATACACAGCAAGGGTGTTCCAAAATTCTGGTAAGTTTACCTTTCCGTGAGTCATGCTGAGGACTTTAGTCCTAAGGATCTCTTCTTTTAAATAAGGTAAGAAAATGAGCAATAAGTGAGAGGTAAAAGACGAGATCCTTCGCTTAGATCAGTTAGAATGCTCTAATTTGTGTACGAAGCGGGACTATTTCTCTATGAAGTTGTTAATGATTTTCAGAGATGTGAAATAGATAAGAGAGATGGCTTCAATTCCTCATAGGTAGGCTACAAGCAATTATTTTGGGAACAGTTTGAGATTGATCTAACCGAGGTTCAATTCCTCATAGGTAGGCTACAAACGAGATAATTTAAATCAAAGCTGATCGTCCCGGACCTATTTAATTCCTTATAGGTAGGCTACAAACATGACCAAGCTTCTCGAAATAGAGGTGCCTGTAAACGTTTCAATTCCTCATAGGTAGGCTACAAACAAGTGAAAGGATCTAGAGTCATCTTTTCTATTGAGCACTTCAATTCCTCATAGGTAGGCTACAAACCTTAAGTATAGATAAGCAAATAAAACCTTTTGAAAGCTTCAATTCCTCATAGGTAGGCTACAAACAAGTGAAAGGATCTAGAGTCATCTTTTCTATTGAGCACTTCAATTCCTCATAGGTAGGCTACAAACGGTCGAGGACAGGAAGGCTTTATGGTAAACCAAGTAGACTTCAATTCCTCATAGGTAGGCTACAAACCGGGTTCTTCAATATAAGTATTCCATAAATAACTTTCACTTCAATTCCTCATAGGTAGGCTACAAACGTGTTGTGTGAGATAAAAACATGGTAAAAAATCCTTCTTCAATTCCTCATAGGTAGGCTACAAACGTTTGAAATGGCAAGAAAATGTGAAGATATAATAACTCTTCAATTCCTCATAGGTAGGCTACAAACGCAAGGGCAAGGATAGTAATGAGACAGCTTAATTCACTTCAATTCCTCATAGGTAGGCTACAAACCAATCGTGGAAGCGGAACATACTACATTACAAAAGACTTCAATTCCTCATAGGTAGGCTACAAACCAAAATTCCATAGTTTGAGGATGTAATCTCTATAGCATTCAATTCCTCATAGGTAGGCTACAAACCCCGTTAACTTTTAACTCAAAAATAAAATCGATCACAGCTTACTCTATCAATATTCTGATAATCATTATACCAAACTTTTAAAAAACCTGCAAGTTGAAGTTTTTTGCAGCAAACCTCGATATACAGAAAATATATTATTATATTTTATCCTTTAACATCCCATTACAAGTCAACCGCTGAAAACCACAAACTCAGAAGCTCGCTGCAAATACCACTCCTTAACTTCCCGATCTTAAAAAATTTTAAAATAAAAAATTACAAATTTTCAAAAAATTAAGCATTAAAGAATTCAAAATTAAAAAGTTTATTTCAACAAACACTTACAACTACTTTTCAAAAAATCTCTTTCAACCCGTCAATACACAAGTTTAAATCAAACATCAAAAAATAAAATCACATTATCAATACCTTAGATTCAATGACTGCTAAATCATCTCACTAAGCATTCAAGCAATCAAATAAAAATAGCTAAATTATTGATAAACCAATCTCCAACGTCTCACATCTCACGTCTCACGTTTCACGTAAAACAAGCTTGTGTAGGCTACCTATTCAATTGCCAAGGTTCAGTTATAAAATTAAAAAGCTAATAATAATGGCTTTGTCCAATAATAGAAAATCATAGAATAGTCTATTTTTTCTGCATACCTTTTGTTGCTTTTCTTTAATTAATTATACACTACGCTAATAATTATTCATTGTTAAAAACCTATTAATAAGCATA
>NZ_JAPYVU010000043.1 GCF_028276765.1 Sulfurihydrogenibium sp. | reverse complement strand
CAAATCCCTGGTGTCCATAGCGGTGGGGAAACACCCGGCTTCCATTCCGAACCCGGCAGTTAAGCCCACCAGCGCCCATGATACTGGCCGGGAGACCGGTCGGGAAAGTAGGTCGACGCCGGGGGTTATTTAGTTTTCCGATATCAAACTTTCAAGCTCCAAATCCTTCCATTATTTTGTAGCTAACAAAGAGTTTGATTAGTGGAATAAATTTATAAATAACTTCTCACTTCAAAATTTGTTTATTTTCCAACGCTTTAGCTAATGTAAAATCATCTGCATTTTCTAATACTCCGCCAAAAGGTAAGCCATAAGCTAATCTTGAGATGGTTACAGGATAGTTTTTTATCAAATTATGTATATAATTTGCTGTTGCTTCGCCTTCTACTGTTGGATTTGTTGCAAAGATAATTTCTTTTACATTCAGTTTTTTTATTCTCTCAATTAAAGATTTTATGTTTAGCTTTTCTGGACCTATGCCTTCTAATGGAGAAAGCCTTCCGCCTAAAACATGATAAAGTCCGTTGTATTTACCTGTATTTTCAATCATAAAAGCATCAAAAGATTCTTCAACTACACAGATTATAGACTTATCTCTACTTTCATCACTACATACATCGCAAATTTCTTTTTCTGTAAAAATTCCGCATTCTCTACAAAGAAGAACTTTATCAAGCATTAAAGCCAAATGTCTTACAAGGTCTACCGCTTCACCTTTTGGCATTTTTAATAGATTGACAGCTAATCTTTGGGCTGTTTTTTCTCCATAACCTGGCAGTCTCGATATTTCCGATATAACCTGCTGAATACTCTCTGGAACTAAATTCAAAACATACCACCAAATTTAGACATATTCATAGGAAGACCTGTTGCCTTAGAAATTTTATCTGCTATAGCTTCCTTAGACTTTTCTGATACTTCATTTATAGCCGCGATAAGCAAATCTTTTAAGACTGGGTATTCATTTTCATTAAGAAGTGATTTATCTATTTCTAAATCTAACACTGTTCCAAGACCATCCGATACAACCTTTACCATTCCTCCGCCAACTTCAACGACTATTTTTTCATTTTTAAGCTCTTCCTTTGTTTTTTCTGCATTTTCTTTTATACTCTGTATTTGTTTCATTAACTCAGCCAAATCTCCAAAGTTAAACATTGTCATCCTCCTTTTTGTAAGTGATTATTTTTGAACCAGGGAAAAGCTCTAAAACCTTTTCTACTGCCTCATCTTTTTTAGATTCTTTAACTTTACTTTTTTTTTCTTCCGGAGATGATATAAATATTTCTCTGCTGAAGTATTTAGTTAAAATGCTCATATTGTCTCTTAAAACGTCTTCTTCGCTTTTTGATTTAACTTTTATGTAAACTGCATTTTCATCTTCTTTAATTTCTGCGTTTTTCATTATTACTGCTATGACTTTTTCATTTTTTATAATCTGACTAATGATTTTGTTTAAATCCTGTTTTTGCTCTTCTTTTGGCTTTGTCTCTTCTTGGTGTTTAGTTTCTTGTTTTTCTTGCGGTTTAATTTCTTGTCTTACTACTTCAGGCTCTTTTTTAGGGACAACTTGAACGCCTTCAGCAAAAAGCTGTTCTATTTTTTTGATGCTGTCTAAATACAACGTTTTTAAAATTGTTAGATGATAAATCTGTTTTGGGTCAAAAAATGTTCTTGCTTCTGAGTATGCTTTTGTGAAAATGGTTTTTAAATAAATAAGAGATTTTAAGTCTTCTTTTGAGAAAATTTCATCTTCTTTATCAAGTGCTAAGTCTATAAGTGTTTTGTGGATGGCTTCTAAAAGCTGTTTCCAAAATACGTTTATATCATATCCTTCATCTTCAAGTGTATCAATCAATTTTATGTTTTCATCAACTTTTAACTCTTTAATGTTTCTTAAAAACTTTTGTACATAGCTGTATGGAACTATTCCAAGAATTTCTTCTACATCTTTTCTTGTAAGCTTTCCTTCTGCATAAGTTACTGCTTGGTCTAAAAGACTTGCCGAATCTCTCATACCACCTTCAAGCTCTTGGGCTAATAGTTCTACTGCATCTTCTTCATATGGAATTTTTTCATTGTTTAATATTCTCAAAAGATAGTTTTTTATCTGCTCTTTTGTTGGTGGCTTAAATATAAATGTTTGACATCTTGATTTTATGGTTTCTGGTATTTTGTAGAGTTCTGTTGTTGCTAAGATAAAAATGTTTCTTGGTGGCGGTTCTTCTAAGGTTTTTAAAAGGGCGTTAAATGCTTCTTTTGTAAGCATATGTGCTTCATCTATTATATATACTTTGTATTTTCCTTTTATTGGCTGGTATCCAACGTTATCACGAATCATTCTTATATCATCTATACCTCTGTTAGATGCTGCGTCAATTTCATACATGTCCGGAAAAGAGCCTTTGTCTACTTCAATACAGTTTTCACACTGATTGCAAGGTTCATAATCTACCGGGTTTTTACAGTTTAAGACCTTCGCAAGGATTCTTGCTATGGTTGTTTTTCCAACGCCTCTTGGTCCAGAAAAGATGTAAGCATGGGATACCCTATCAAGCTTTACAGCATTTTTTAAAGTCTTAACAACATGCTCCTGACCTATTACTTCTTTAAAAGATTTTGGTCTGTACTTTCTTGAAAAAGCTTCGTAAGTCAATATTTACCTCTAAGATAATCCTAAATATTTCATAAATTATAATCCATTAAACAGATGTTTGCAATAAGCTACATATAAATAATCTGAAATACTATCGGAATTTCTACTGTTATTCTCTTTGGCGGTTTTTTGTATGGTTGTAATTTCTTTAAAATCTCAATGGCTCCTTTGTCAAGAATGTTATATCCGCTTGATTCTACTATTTTTATAGAGTTTTCGTCTATTGTTCCATCTTCATTTATAGTTACCCTTATAATTACTTGACCTTCTATCTTTAACCTTTTAGCAATTGGTGGATATAAATCTCTCTCTCTTGCCTGTTGATTTAGATATCTTATCAATTCTTTAAGATAGCCGTCTATATCTTCTTCCTTTTTCTCCGGTTGTTTAAATTGGTCTGGTCTTCCTTTTGATAAGTCTATCGGTGTTGATTCTGTTTTTGGTGTCTGTGCTGGGGTAGGTTGTGTTTGTTGAGTTGATTGAGTTTGTGGCGGATTTTGCTGTGTAGGTTGCTGAGTGTTTTGTTTTTCTTGCGGTTTTTGAGCTTCTTGTTTTGGTGTTTCTGATTCTGGTTTGATAATAGGTTCAGGTTTTTCTGGCTGTGGCTTTAGTGCAGGTTGTGGTGGTGGCAATGTTTCTTTTTGTTGCGCTATCTTTTTTTCTTCTATCTTTGGTAAAGGTTTAGATTGCGCTAATGCTTCATTTTTCTGTATTATCTTTTTCTCTTCTACCTGTGGTTTAAACTCTTTTTTAAAGTCTTCATCAAGACTTACTGTAATTATTTTTTCTTTTTCTTCTTTTGGCTTGGGTTTGAGCAGGAAAAATGAGCTAAAGAGCAGTACATGGATTAACAAAGATAATACTAAGGAAATAACTAAGAGTTTTTCTTTCTTAAAGTTCATACTATTCTTTTTTTGTCTCTATGATGTACTTTTCTAATCCTACCTGTCTACAAACATCTATAACTGTTACAACATCTTGAAAAATTACATCCTTTTCTGACCTTAAAGCAACTACTTGATTTTCATCTGTTTTAACTGCTTGAAGTTTTTGCTTAAGCTCTTCCGGGTTTACTTTTTGCCCTTCAAAATATATGCCATCTTTTTTGATTGTTATTTCTATTCTTTTTTGTGTAGATTTTGCAGGTTCTCCTGTTTTTGCTTTTGGAAGGTCAAGAGGAATCTTTCCTTCTACCATAAATGTAGCAGTTGCCATAAAAATGATTAAGATAACTAAGACTATATCTACCAAAGGAATCATGTTTATTTCAGATATTTCTTTTTCATTTTCGTCAATAAGCTTCATCTTTAGCTCCTTACTTTTTAGACTCTTCGTAGACCATCATTAAAAATTTTGCCTTTCTTACAAAGTAGTTGTAAGCTATAACAGCAGGAATTGCTACAAAAAGACCCATTGCGGTTGCTACTAATGCTTCTGATATTCCTGCCATTACAACTCTAACTCCAAACTCTGTTGAGGTTGAAAGGCTATGAAATGCTTTTATTATTCCTAAAACTGTTCCAAACAAGCCTATAAACGGTGCGTTGTTTCCAAAAGTTGCTAAAATTCCAAGTCTTTTTTCTAAGGATATTTTTAACTCTAACGGTTCAAACTTTGTTAAGTTTTTTTCTATCGTTTTGTAAGTGATAAATCTCTCAATGATTATCGCAAAGTTAATAATGCTCATGATAAGCAAGATATAAAGAACAGGGTCTCCACCGATTAAGGCAAGCTTTAAAACTATTTCTGTAATACTCATTTACTTCTCCTTATTGAGAATTATAAATCAATTATACCATCAATGGTGATGGTGATGGTGGAAAGTTGGCGGATAAGCCATAAATGCGTACTGCTGAAATACACTTAGTAGAATATAAAATATCGGGAGTGCGGAAACAAATAAGAATGCTAACTTGTATTTTGGATGCAAATTAAAACCAAACAGAGACATTCTTTTATGAACCAAGTATAAACTCCAAAAGCCAGCTATGTAGTTAAAGATTGTAAAGACTCTTAGCCATGGGTCTGACCTTGAAGCAAGAGGTTCTACAGTTATGTTTAGAAAAAACGCTTGGGATATTCCATTTACAAAGTGTGGATAGTAATCAAAGAAGAAAAATGAGAGTGCATGAGACAATCCCCCAACAATCATGATTGGAGCAAAAGCATAACCTATGTTGTTAAATAAGTTCGTATAATCAGTGTTTAAAATTTTTGATGCTATATAAAATCCAACTGCACTAAAGAGCAAAGCCGACCCGATACCCATCAACAGAGCAACAAAACCAACTATATCAACGCCTTTTGGAAAATGAAAGATACTGTCTAAATATTTACCGATTATTGTCCAAGGTAAAGAGTCAGAAAGTCCTGTTCTTGACAAGCCATGATGAAACTTCATCGTAATTGTTATCACGCCGATTATTAAGATGTAAGTCCAAACTTCAAAGCTTTGAGGTTTTGGTATTTTTTCATACAGAGAATGACCCCATTTTCTAATCTCCCATCTTACCGAGCTACAAGCGTTTGCACATTCCATGCAGAGAGTACATTCTTCCATTGAGTTTTTGCTGTCAAACTTGGATGGGTTAAATTTATACGGACAAGCTATCGCACAGTCAGGCTTTTTACACTTTAAGCAGTCTTCATGGTTGGTAGAGAGCCATGTAAAGCCAACTCTATTAAAAGATGTACAAATAGAGCCTATTGGACAAAAATATTTACAATAAACACCATTTCTAAATACAAACGATACAGTAATAGCTAAGATTGTAAAGCCTAAGAAAAGTAAAGCTGTCGGAAGTGGGTTATTGTAAACAGATGGGAATGTATATACTACAAACCAATAAACCAAAATCAGTACAAATAGACCGATTAGAGGATTTTTCAGTTTAACTGGAAGGTTTTTGTTTAATCCTATCTTAGTAAAAAATCTAACTAAAAATCCATGAGGACAAACGGTGCAAAAGAACCTTCCAACGGTTGGAAGTGTGATAATCATGAAAAATGGCCAAAATAGACCCCAAAAAAGACCGGTTGTAAATAAGTTTTCTTTGGTAGGATTAATAAAGCCATAAACGATTGCATAGATGACTAAAAAAAGTAAGAATAACCTAACACCGTTTAAAAAGTTAATATTTCTTAATATACTGCCAGCAGCAGGAATGTCAAATATGTTTCTTCTTTCTTTTCTAAAATCTTTTAATTCAACTCTTACCTCTTGCATATCACCACACCTCCAAAATGTTGTTAGAATTTATAACTACCATAGACAAACCAAGTTCTTGGTGCACCAGGAACATATGGAGTAGATGAATCTTCTTTAACTTCAACTGCATATTTTTTATCTGTTAAGTTGTAAACACTAAAGCCAAGCTCTAAATTTTTCTTTTCATAGCCTAAAAACAGATTCGTCAAAAACTCATAACCTTTGTATTTTCCTGTATTTGCTGCATTTGTGTAGTACTGACCCCATGTGTTAGTGTCTATCTTTGCTTTAAATCCAGATGGATGGAAGTAATAAGCATACAACGTGTATTTATGCTTTGGAATATACTCCATTCTATTATTGCTTCTATCATATGCACGAAAGCTTGAACCAACTCTTTTAACTTCTATATATTCTTTATAAATAAAATCGCTATATGTATAGGACCCCCCTATATACAAACCATCGTATACTTTAAACCTTCCGTCTACTTCAACGCCTTTTTTATTAACTTTACCAGCATTTGCAAAAGACGTCCTTGACCCATCTAAAACTTGTGTTATCTCGTCTCTTGAGTCTATAAAGAAGAACGCCGTGTTAAAGCTGTATTCGTCTGACTTAACTGTCTTTGTTCCAATTTCATACTGGTAAGCTTTTGTATTTTTTAAATTCGGATTTACAGTTAGCTGACTCCACTGAGGTGTCTGGAATCCTGCACTAAAAGATGCATAAATATTCGTTGTAGGTGCTACTGCATAGCTAAACCCTATCTTTGGGCTTATAAATCTAAACGTTCTGTTAATTTGTGTATTACTGTTAGAGGTTATATATCTTGCGTTAGTTAGTGAGTAGTTATAATCAATATAGTTTTGTTGATTTAGGTCAAATTTAACAGCATCCCATCTAAGTCCAATATCGATTAGGAGATTTTTTGTGGGTTTAAGCGTTTCTTGAGCGTAAAATCCGTATTTAAGAATTTTGTTATGATTTGTTTCCGCCAATCTTCCTTTTTGGTCGGAAAGTGTATATTTTATCACATCTATATTTGGTCTTGGATTACATGGTCCAGTTGAACACATAACATTTCCATAAGTATATTTATCTGCATCATATTTGTCATGTTGAATTTGAAAGCCAGAGATTAATGTTGAGCTGATGCCAAACAATGAATGTTTAAGCTCTGTTATAAAATCAGTACCAAAAACCTTAGCACCGCCATCGTTTATGAAGCCTGTTACAGGGTGGTAATGACTCCACTTTTGAATGTAAAATATTGGTTTAATTGTAAAGCTATCTGTTAGCTGATTTTGATATTTCGTATTAAAGAAATAAATCTCGCTGTACCTTCCATTATTTATCCATACATTTTCTTTATATTGCTTAGATGGGTCTGTATCAAATTGTTGTTTAGTTAAACTGTTAGGAAGCTGTAAATCTGCTTTTGAGTAGTTAAAGTATGTTTCTATGGAAGATTTATCATCAAAGAGATACCCAATTTTAAAAGATGCTTGCGTAGATTTAAACTCGTTCCACTCCCGCCATGAATCTGTTGACCTTCTTGTGATGTCAACGTAGTAGAATAATTTTCCTTTGTAATTATTGCCATACAGTAAGTTGTAAAGCTGTGTGTTATTATTTCCGAAACCAGCCTTAAGCTTTAAACCTTGGACAGTCCATACTGGTTTAGTAATAAAGTTTACAACGCCACCTATTGCGTTGGCACCGTATAAAGTTGAGCTTGGACCCTTAACTATTTCTATTTGGTCAATAAGTTGTGGATTTACAAAATCAAGTCTTGTCAAACCGTCTGGGTCAGTAATCGGAACGCCGTCTAATAAAACGTTAATTTGTCTTATGCCGTAAGGAGCGTTTAATCCCCCTCCCCTGATGATTAATCTAACGTCATAACCACCATTTTTCGTTTCAGCATTAACGCCAGATACTTCACTTAAACTTTCTGATAGATTAAATCCTCTTTCAAATTTTAGTTCTTCTTTTGTAATCGTAGCCGTAGAGGCCGGCGTTTCCTTTTCCTCTCTTTCTGACTTGGTAGCTGTAAACTGGACTTTATCAAGCTTTAAAACCTCCTCAGCCTGAGCTAACAAATTTAACGATAAAATTCCAGCGACAAAAAGTGATTTCCTCATCTCTTCCTCCTTTTGTTAATTTAGCTAATAATTTTAACATAATTATAACTTATATTTAACATTAAATAAACGTGAATTATGAGAATGTTCTAAAATTTTTGTAAGTTTATCTATATCACGTCATCCTGAGGACTTTAGTCTGATGGACCTCCCAAATTAAAGAAGGTGAGAAAATAATCAGAGACAATTCATGAATTGACCGTACAGTGAATAAGTGAGAGGTAAAAGAACAGAGATTCTTTGCTTCGCTGCAGTATGACGATCAAAAGGTTAATTAATTTATAGACTTAGTCAAAAAATTCAAAAATGATAATAAACAGCGAAAAAGAGCATAAAATAGATTTTTTCCATATTGAAAGATAGGTAATGCCAAGTTAAATCTTGTGTTAATATTAACAATTTTTACTTTTCTTACACTCCGGACAGATACCATAAACTTCAATGCTGTGGTCTAAAATATCAAATCCATGAACTTCTATCAACTCTTCTTTAAACTTTTCAAACGGGCAGTTATCAATAATTACAATCTTTTTACATTTTTGACAGATTAAATAATTCTTCTTAGAAGAAAGACCAAACCTTGCTTTATCTTCTCCAATCATGTAAGCCTTGACTACCAATCCTTGTTTTTGAAGCATATCAAGATTACGATAGATAGTAGATAAACTTATATCAATTCCTTTTTCCTTTAACTTTAAATAAATATCCTCTGCATGAACAGGTGTTTTACATTCTTCCAAAACTTCTAAGATTGCCTTTCTTTGTTTTGTAGTTTTAAATCCTTTTGGTATGATTAACTTTTCCATAACTCTCCTTTATATTAACTAATACTGTTTAAAGTAGTGAGAAATAATTTTTCATACAACTCACTATTTACTTGTCATTTAATTTTAAACTACCAAACGATAAAATGCAAATGATTTGCATTTGAAATTAGAATCAATATAAGGTATAATTTATGGCAAAATTAATATTTTTTCAGGAGGAAAAATTTATGAAAACAACCATTCATGGCTATCCAAAAATTGGCCCAAACAGGGAGTTAAAAAAAGTCGTAGAAGCTTACTGGAAAGGTCAAATATCAAAAGATGAGCTTATCTCAAAAGCATCAGAAATAAATCTTGGCAGAGTTAAAAAGGCTATTGATAGCGGCGTTGATATTATTCCATCTAATGATTTTTCTCTATATGACTTTGTTCTTGATACAGCAACTATGTTTAATGTAATTCCGGAAAGATTTAAGTATATAGAAGACTCTCTTGATAGATACTTTGCAATGGCAAGAGGAACAGATAAAGCCATTGCCTGCGAGATGACAAAATGGTTTGATACAAACTATCACTACATAGTTCCAGAGCTTGCAGGAGATATTAAGCTTGTTAAAAACAGACCCCTTGAATCATACAGATACGTAAAAGAAGCACTTGGAATTAAAACTAAGCCTGTTTTAGTAGGACCATTTACCTTTGTTCACCTTTCAAAAGTCTATGAAAGACAAGAAGGTTCTATCTTAATGAAAATGGTTAAAGCAAGTGAAAGCAGTAAATTTGCAGGATACTTAGACCTTTTCGCATCTTTATACAACCAAGTTTTAAAAGAGCTTGAAAATGAAGGCGTTGAATACGTTCAATTAGACGAGCCGGCGTTTGTTTTAGATCTATCTGATGAAGAAGTTGGGCTAGCATTAAAAGCATATGAGAAAGTAATGGACGGAATTAAAAATTTAAAAGTATTTGTTAACACTTACTATGAAAGCCTTTCAAGCTATGATAAGCTTGTAAACTTACCGGTTCATGGAATTGGTCTTGATTTTGTAGTAAACAATGAAAACTTAGAAAACATTAGAAAATATGGATTTCCGGCAGATAAAATATTAGTTGCTGGCGTTGTATCCGGAAGAGACCCATGGAAAACAAATTTAAAAGAAACTGCAAACTTAATTAAAGAATTATCAAACTACATAAAGCCAGAAAACATTATCTTATCTAATGCAGCACCATTATTCCATTTACCAGTTAGCTTAGAGCCGGAGAAAGGACATTTATCACAAGACCTTATAAATATTCTTGCTTTTGCTGACGAAAGATTGGCAGAGCTAAAATCATTGAAAGACCACTTTGCAAACGGCGTTGATTTACCGGAAGCAGATATTAAATCTATCATCTCTAAATACAATAACGAAGCAGTAAGACAAACAGTCGCACAAATAAGAAACGCAGAAGTTGGAAGAAAAACTCCATTTGAAGAAAGATATAAAAAACAAATGGAATTATTGAAACTTCCATTACTTCCAACAACAACAATTGGAAGCTTTCCACAAACACAAGAAGTTAGGAAGTACAGAGCAGACTACAAAGCCGGAAGAATTTCCCAGGAAGAGTACGAAAACTTTATCAAAAAACAAATTGAGTATGTTATAAAAGTTCAAGAAGAGTTAGACTTAGATGTGTTGGTTCATGGTGAGTTTGAAAGAACGGATATGGTTGAATTCTTTGGCGAGAAGTTGGAAGGTTTTGCATTTACTAAAAACGGCTGGGTTCAATCGTATGGTACAAGATGCGTAAGACCACCTATCATTTATGGTGATGTTTCAAGACCAAATCCAATGACGTTAAAAGAAATTGTTTACGCACAAAGCTTAACTGATAGGCCGGTAAAAGGTATGCTCACAGGACCTGTTACAATCCTAAACTGGTCTTTCTACAGAAAAGACATTCCAAAAGAAGAAGTAGCTTATCAAATAGCAATAGCTTTAAGAGAAGAAGTTTTAGACCTTGAAAAAGCCGGCATAAAAATCATTCAAATAGACGAACCGGCATTTAGAGAAGGATTACCGCTTAAAAAATCTAAACAAGAAGCCTACTTAAACTGGGCAGTAAAAGCGTTTAAGCTTAGCCATGATACGGTTAAAGATGAGACTCAAATCCATACCCATATGTGTTATTCAGAGTTTAATGAAATCATTGAATACATTTACAAAATGGATGCTGATGTTATTTCTATTGAAGCATCAAGAAGTAAAGGAGAAATCTTAGAAGCATTTGAAAGATTTAACTACGACCATGGAATTGGTATAGGAGTTTACGATATACACTCTCCAAGAATTCCAAGAGAAGAAGAAATAGAAGAAATTTTAAGAAGGTCATTAAAATACATTAGAAAAGACCTTATCTGGGTAAATCCAGACTGTGGTTTAAAAACAAGAGGATGGGAAGAGACAATACCATCATTAAGAAATATGGTAAACGTAGCTAAAAGATTAAGAAAAGAGCTTTCTCAGTAAACACTTCCCGGGACTCAGTTTTTGGGTCTCGGGTTTTGCTTGCATTAGTTTAAGTTTTTATACAAAAATCCGATGAATGTGGCATGAGAACTTTAAGATATATATTTTTAAGCATATTAATATGGATTTTTTATGTAGAAGCATTTGAAGTTAGAACTGGAATAAAAGATTATGGCTACAGGATTGTTTTTGATGGTGTAAAAAATTATGAATATTTGCCAGTGTCTACTACTCTTATTTTCAAAATAGACGGTGAATTTAAAGGTTCAGCTATAAAATTAGACCCAAGATTTGTTAAATCTATAGAAATATCGAAAGATACAGTCACCAAAAAAACCATAATCTATTTAGATATAAATGATAATATGGACCCTAAGGTGTTTAGTCTTTCTAACCCAGATAGATTAGTTATTGATTTGAAAGTGTTAGACAAAAAAGAAAAACAAAGTGTAAGTGAAAATAATAATACTGCTAAAGAAGATAAAGAATCTAAGAAAGTGATTTCAAAAAAAGATTCAGATGACATTTTAAATAAAATTCTAAAAAGTTTAGAAATGCAAACCATAAATGATTCTTCTTCGAATTCTATAGAAATAGAAGTACCAAAAAGTTTTGTAGGAAGAAAGAAAATAATAGTTATAGACCCGGGACACGGTGGACATGACCCAGGTGCAACGGCTAACGGTCTAAGAGAGAAGGATATCAATCTAAAAGTTGCTTTGAAACTTAAATCTTTCTTAGAAAAAGACCCAAGATTTAAAGTATATCTAACAAGAGAAGATGATGTATTTATTCCGCTGTATGATAGAACGTTGATCGCTTTAGAAAAAAAGGCAGATTTGTTTATAAGCATTCACACGAATGCATCTGAAAATCCGAATCTCTCTGGAACTTATATATACACATTGAATTTAAGAGGTGCTACTTCAAAACTTGCTAAAATGGTAGAGGAAAGAGAGAACAAAACAGTGTTAAATGTTATAAAAGTTAGTGCTAATCCGAATGTAAATAAAATAGTGGCAGATATGGCTATAAGCCACACAATGACAGAAGGATTAAATTTTGCAAAATTCGCTCAGATTTATTTAAAAAGAAGTTTGAAGGATATTGAGTTTAAAAGAATTGAATCGGCTAACTTTGCAGTTTTAAAAACTCCATCAATCCCATCTGTTTTGGTAGAAACAGCGTTCATAACAAATGAAAATGATGCAAGATTATTGGCAAATGATAGATTTTTAGAAAAATTTGCACAAAGCCTTTACAAAGCAACTGTTGATTATTTCTTTAGATATAAAAATTTAGTCTTTAGTAAAGGTAGAGAGGAAAGTTGATATTAGCAGTTGATATTGGTAATACGACCACAGAGATTGGATATATAAAGGATATAGATAAAATTGAGACATTAAAATTTAAAACAGACCACGAAAAAACCATTGATGACTGGTTAATTAACTTTTCTTTTTTCTTAAACTTTTACAATTTAGATAAAACAAATGTTAATAAAATTTATATATCTTCTGTAGTTCCACAGGTTGAAGAAAAAATCACTAAGGCTTTAAAAAAATTATTAAATTTAAACCCATTATTAATAGGAAAGGATGTAAAAGTTCCTTTGAAAATCAATTATAAAAATCCGTTAGAAGTTGGAGCGGATAGGATTTTGAATGCTTTTGCTTCTATAAATATTACAAACCCGCCATTAATAGCAATCGATTTTGGCACGGCAGTAACTTTTGATGTGGTTAATAAAGATTCTGAATATGATGGTGGGCTTATTTTTCCTGGATTAGAATCTTCTGTAAATTGTTTGTTTTCAAGAACTGCCAAGCTTCCAAAAGTAAAAATTGAAAAACCTTTAAATATTGTAGGTAAAAATACCATTTCAAGCATTCAATCTGGAATATATAACGGATACATATCTTTAGTTGAAGGTATCATTAGTAAAATTGAAAATGAATATAAATGCAAATTTAACATAATACTAACCGGCGGACATGGAAAAATAATTAGCGAGTCTTTAAACTTACCACATATTTTTGAACGATATTTACCAATGAAAGGGATATACTTTTTAGATAAATATTTAAAAGTAGGTTTTTGAGCGTGTTAAAGGGTATTGTTTTTTTCTTGAACTAACATATCTATTCCAAAAATCAGCGTTATCATTTTGTCATCTTAAGGACATTAAAAATTGAGAAAAAATGAGATTCTTTGTTTGCTGCAGAATGGCTATATTGATTTTTAGAACAATCACTTACATAAGTTGGAGGCAAAGTGTCGTCATCCTGAGGTCGAATGATCTCATTTTTAAATTTTACAAAACCACTAATTTCTTATCCTTTATTGTTTATACCTGCCTGCCAAGATTGTTTATTTTCTTCATAGAATTTTCTTCCTTTGTCTGTTATCTCCCAAATTCCCCGTGGAGAATCTTTAACAAGAAGCTCTTCATTGACCATTGTATTTCTTGCCCATTGGGCAGTATTTTCCCATCGTTTCTGTTTCGGATTAGATGGAAGAGGTTCATAATCATAACTATTTAAGATATTTTTCATTTTTTCATGCACAAGGTTTAAGACATCTTTCATCTCTGCCTTTCCGCCTAATTCAATGACAGATTCTAAAATAGGCATTACATAATTCTCCTCAGGAGTCCTTAATCCTCTCTTAAGTCTTCCTTTTGCCTGTCTTTTCTGCCCACGGGTTGGTATTCTTTCACTGAAAATTGTCTGCCATTCCTTCTGAAGCGTTTTTACTTTTTCTCTAAAATATTTTAGTCGTTCGCCATATTCAATAAGAGTCTTTGCTTTATCAAAATCCCGGCTTTTAAAAGACTCTTCTCCTTCCTTGCTTATCATATTAAAAACTTCTTCAATCTCTTCAAGTAATATTTCAAAAGCAGTGTTTACTTCGTTTTTATCCATTGGAGTCTCCCTCAATTATCTTTATTTCTTCTTCTGTTAGGTTGTAAAGCTGATATACAAGCTGGTCTATCTCATGCTCAAGTCTTTTTACGTGCTTTTGTTTTTCTTGGTTTGTGTCATAATCTTTAGATTGGGTAAGGGTTAGGATTTGGTCAACTTTTTGGATTATTTGGTCTGCTATGGGTTGGTTTTTAGAATTTATTTTTTTGATAGGAAGTTTACCTAAATATCCTTCGTCAAAGTGCATTGTTCTAATGGCTCTGTTATAAACAAACCAATAATAAAACCATTCTGCTAAACGTGAGTTTAGAATTCCAAGAATGTATTCATAAGAAAATGATTTATCTTTTAAAAATGTATTCATACGTCGGGTGAGAAATTACCTCCATAGTTTACTTTTTCTAAAAAAGCTATAACCAATAGCATATGCATATAGATAAGCAACAAAAGTCTTAACCTTTCTCCATCTACTTATAAGATTGAAATT
>NZ_JAPYVU010000042.1 GCF_028276765.1 Sulfurihydrogenibium sp. | reverse complement strand
TTCAATCTTATAAGTAGATGGAGAAAGGTTAAGACTTTTGTTGCTTATCTATATGCATATGCTATTGGTTATAGCTTTTTTAGAAAAAGTAAACTATGGAGGTAATTTCTCACCCGACGTATAAGTTATTAACTAATTTAATTAGAAGTATTAAAGCAGGCAAAGATAAAATAGATAAAAGGAGATAAAAAAATTTCTTCCCCTTTATTTTTGCCGAATTTATAATTGCTAATAAATAGAATGCAAAAGAAGCAAGATAAATTATCACTGCCAATTCAGGTAATCCAAACATAATAACCCTCTCCTGTTAAGTTATTTTAAAATTTAACTATACTCCAAAACATATTTAGTCTTATCCTTCTTTTTAAATATCTTTAGTAGTTCAAAGCCCTCGTATTTGAGTAAACCATCGGGCGTATTAATATTAAGTTCTTCAACATTAAATTCATCAGCAAATCTTTTCTCTGGACCTGTATAGCTACAGCACATTTCAGCTACTTTTATTAATTCTCCCGGTGCTAAAGTAACCTCAAGCTCACATTTTTCTTTATCGTATTTGTATTCATCAGATTGAAGGGTTCTGCACTCACCACCTTCTTTACATATATAGATTTCTTTCTTAAATCCAATATACCAGCATGAATTCTTTTCTAATTTCTCCCATCTTTTTTCAACTTCTGGCGTTGGAGCAGGCTGTTTTGGTTTTTCAATTTTTCTGTATTTAACTGCTATCGTTATTGGCATCTCGGACTTGTTTACAACATAAAAACTCGTTGTCCATGAACAGGATAAAAGGAAAAGAGCAATGATAAATATCATGGAAGTTATTAACCTTTTCAATCTTTCTTCCTCTAATACGTTATTATATTTTTCTCTTCTACCTTATCTATCCTCAATGCATATTTCTTCATACTTTACACAAGTCTTATATACTCCGCATATTTGTTGAAAAACCAGATCTCGTTGAAGAACCGGATCCGGATCTGGTAGACAGTCTCTCCTTTCCTCCCATTGTACACACACTTTTTCACATTTTTTAGTACATTCTGACTGTTTATTTTCGTCTTCTGCCAAAGCAATACCACTCAATAATGGGAAAAAGGTAAACATAACTACTAATTTTTTCATGACTATTTACCTCCTGTATTTATTTTTTAAAGATTATTCTATCCCTTATTGGGATCCATAACTCTTCCCATAAACAAAATAGACCCCGTCTTTTTATCACGAATCAAAAAGATAAAAGGATGGTCGGCTTTAAATACTAGTTCTTCGATTAATAATGCTTTTGTGTCCATTACTACAGCAGTAGCTGCTGCAGCTTCTGTTCCCTCTTCATTCACCTCTACAAATGCTTTGTGAATAACACTTGTTATATAAAGATCATTCTTTTCACCATTAATTCCTGAAAAGTCAGCAGCACCAGGACTAAAAGCATCTTTCATACCCATATCAGATAAAACATTACTCAAGTTAAATCCTTGTGTAAATTTAAATCTTGGAATATATACTTTAACTTCTGTTTTCATAGCATTTTTCAACCACTCTTGCAATTTCTTTTCATCCATCATATTTTCAACTGTTTTAAACTTTCCTACTTTTGGTAAGATTATAACCATAGAAACTTTGTCACCTTTATAAGGTATCTCTAATAATTGAAAATCATCGTTTTCGTAATAATTGAATGTGTTTTTTTGGTACATCATTTTAACCTTAGTTTTTTGCCCGTTTATTAAATAAAAATCTTCATCTCTCGTAGCCATCTTATCAAATTCTGTTTGCCACTTTCCTTTAAAATAAATAGCATTTGTAAGCACCAATCTTGTAAGGCTTGTTATATCTCCTGGATTTAATATATCTTTAATTTTTTCTTTTGTTTCTTTTGAAACCCAATTATTAATTTTTATTCGTGCACCTTCAGGATTTGTTTTATAATCTACTTCGTTAAATCCACCTTTGTAGTACTTTTCCATTGTATTTAAAAATTCCTGAAGATATTTATAATCCTTTTGCAACCATAGAGCATTAGCAATACTGAGTTCATAATCCTTATTAGATTTTAAATTTTCAATTAGCTTAGAGTAAGCTGGATGAAGACGATTTTGCGGAAGAGTAAAGTTTAATACATTAGCCATCTGCTTTTCCGTATTCCCCCTTGCTCCAGCATAGGTCATTGCAAGAGCAATTGATATACTGGCAGGTGAATAAAAGATATTCTCTTCTTTATTTTTACCCTTACCCTTATCTTTATCTTTTAGTTTTTTATATAAATCAAAACTAAACTTGTTTATACCCTGTGATACAACTTTTAAATCGCTGTCTGTATCTGCCATAGCTATATTACAAAAGAACATTACTAAGACCATTAAAAATACGTTAACTAACTTTTTCATAGTTACACCCCCTAATTTTTAATTGGGTATTAATAAATAATCAAGATCCGGTTGTAATTTTAATATTATTGTTATCCATACCATAAAAGCCAATATTTCTAAAGGTATTTCATGACTTAGAAAACATTCTCTTTTTCTGTGAAATATCTTGCGTTTTATAAAACCTATTTCTGAGCCTTCTTTCTCTAAGATTGCATATCTCTCAATGAAAAGTCCGAATTCTTTCCTCAAAATTATCTCTCTTCCATCTAATAACCTAATTGTAAATTGATTCCTAAATATACTCGACTTATCAGCTCTAATAATTTTTATCCCGTCATCTTCCTTCCATCCCATTTCATACCATTCTCTATAACCTCTTAGCTTATAGACCTTATTTGTTTCAAGAATAGTTATAGAATCAAAATCTGTATAGCTGTGTTTTATATACACAATTGGCCTATTTCCATCCAATATCTCATAGTCATGACTAAAAAAACTTATTGGAACAATTTTGTATCTTTTCATTCGACTGCGTTTTTCTCTATATGTTCTAAAATTTCTTTATGGGCTCTAATATAGTCTTTTAACTCTTCCAAAGCAATCAAAAATATTTTTTACCTTCCTTGTAAGAATTTTGTCATGTTAAGCCATTTTTGCATTTTTTTAGCAAGAGTTCTCCCATGGAGAGCTCTCATTCTTTAAGCATCATTCGTTGTTTTCGGTCTTTTCAATTTTAGGTTTTGGGACTGGAATATATAGTATTCCGCCACCTCTTAGATTTGAAGACCTTTCAGTATCAAATCCCTGCCCTGCTCCCCTTCTTGCATTTTCCCATGAACTGTTGAGATCGTCATAGCTTCCTGGCTTTGTTGACTCTTTCGCTGCATGCCAGCTATCGCCAGATATACCATTCATTTGATCATAAGCAGAATCTGAACCATAAGACATACCTGTTACCAACAACATAAATACCATACCAAACAAACATGCTTTTAAACTCTTCATAAGACACCTCCTGTGGTTTTTTTAGTCTTCTATGAAGACATCTAATATTAATTAGTTGCAACGGAAGTAGGTATCACAATCTCTTCCAGCATCATAGCTTGATCTATAACAAAGACATGTGCATGGATTAGAATAAAAATATCCCCATGGACAGCAAAATGCTTCTTTACACCTGTAATGCTCACAATAGACTCCTCCAGGACAAGGATAATCATCTTGACTTGCTACAATAATGGGTCTATAAGTATTTTTACCACACATGACCGGATTAACCTTATCTAAAGTTTCATCTGCAAATACCGATGAGTTAACTGCAGATAAAATAAAAAGCAGGATGTAAATCACATTTCTTTTCATCATCAACCTCCTAAATTATTATTTCTATGTTTTCCAACAAGTGGCATTTTTAAGTCTTAGGTTTTGATATACATTATTATTAAAATCTCTCTTTGAAAGGTTTGATATCTATCTGTAAGCAAAACAGATAAAAACCTTTCAAAAGAAGTTAAAATGTGTATAATCTAATTTATATAGCAATTATTCAATATTTCAACAGAATGAAGCAAAGAAGACAAAATTCTATTAGATGCGATAGATAAAATCTATACAGAACATCCATATTATGGTGCCAGAAGAATGCAAAAAAGTATTAGAAAGCATAGGAATAAAAGTAGGAAAGAGAAAGTTAAGCAGAACTTATAAGTTTATGGGTATAAGAGTATTATATCCACGAGACTTGTCAATAATTTTATATCTGGATTGAAAACTTTTTATTAAACAATTGTAAAATTTCATAAGAAGCTCCTTTAAAAGCAGGTATAGGTTTTTTCCACTTTTTATTCTTTAAATTATCTCTCTGTATAAGCAGATTTATCTCAAGAATGTCCACAGATTGAAAATATCCACCTAAATTTATTCTTGCTTTCTCTATCATACTATTGACACTTTCCACTGGATTTGTTGTGTATATGTGCTTTCTTAGACTTTCTGGATATTTTAAAAAACATAAGTATCTCTCTTTGTTAAATTGAATATGCTTTATGAAGTTTGGATACTTAGATTTAAATCTACCGCATAAGTCATCTAATTTTTCTAATCCATCTTCATAATCTAAGCTGTTTTCTTTTATGTTTTTCAATTCTTTGTTAAATACTTGTGAATCTTCCTTACCCATTTGACTTTTGACATTTCTTTGTAAATGGACTAAGCATAGCTGATGGTCTGTATAAGGAAATAGTGTTTCTATGGCTTTTGTTATCCCAGGAAAATCATCACTTACTATAAGCATTACTCTTTTTAGTCCTCTATCTATTAAATCATTGAATACTTTTATCCAGTCTGCTTTGTTTTCACTACTGAAAAATGTGTAAAATCCAAATATATCTTTGTTTCCCTGCAAATCTACTCCAAGAACTACGTAAACAGAAGCTTTTCTGATTTTGTTTTTCTCTTTTATATCACAGTGATATGCATCTATATACAGTACAAATGCATCCGATGGAAGCTCTCTTGTTTTAAAATCATTAAGCCTTTCTATAAGCTCTTTCTTGATTATATCCATATGTTGTTTCGAGTAGTTTAAACCCAAGCTTTTTAATGTAGAATCTATCTTACTTTCTACAGTATCCATTGGATACTAAACTCATAAGAAGGTCTATATAATCTTCATTAACTCTTTTGTAAGGGTCAGGTAATATTTGTGGTCTAAATCTACCCTTTCTATCTCTGGGGACATTTATGTTAAGCTTGAAGGAACCAGTATTTAGACTTCTTTCATAATACCCATTTGCTTTGTTATCATCATCATTTTCAAGAAAGAAATTTCTTTCTTGGTTCATGACAAGTTCTAAAACAGATTCTAAAAGCTTTCTTATACCCACCTTTTCTTAGGTTGCTATACCGTTTGGGAAAAGCTCTTTTACTAATTCTTCAGTTGATCTGTCTAATATTTTTTCAAAGTATTCTTTCTTATCCATTATCATTCCTCCATGTAATTTTATTTAGATTTATTTAGACACAACATTATTTTAACTCCCGTAATATCAATATTTGGAGGATTTAAAAGATTTAAAAGTGTAAAGGAAGCAGCTAGTTTTGCTGGTTTAAATCCAAGTCCATATGAAAGTGGATCAAGTGTAAAGAAAAGTGGCAAGATAAAGAAAATGGGAAATCCATATGCAAGAAAGATACTATACATGGCAGCATTATCAGCAATAAGGTTTAACAAATACTGCAGAGAATTATACGAAAGATTAGTAAGTAAAGGTAAAGCTAAAAAGTTAGCATTAGTAGCTGTAGCACATAAGTTATTAAGGCAGGCATATGGTGTATTAAAAAGTAGAAAACCATTTGATAAAAATTTTTGTACTTGACATTTAACATATAACATAGAACATCCTGAGGCCGAAGACCGAAGGATCTCATTTTTAAATTTTATAAAAACCGCCAATTTCTCACTCAAGGTATTTCCAATTCTATATCATCTAACAAATTATCGTTTATTTTTTCAAGCCATCACATAATCTGGTGTCTTGTCTTCAATCAATCTCTTATTCAATTTTTGTATTGAATAGCAAAACGAAGAATGAGACCATGTTAAAGGACATACAGATAATGGCTCTCCTGTGAATGGATGGAATTGCTCTGCCAACAATCCAGCCTGAGTTTTTCTCTTTATCACCCAGTTAATCAGCTGAAATGCCCTGTCAAACAATCCAACCTGCGTATACCAGTTAGCAAGCCATAAAGTAGTTATTATCCAAGGATTTCCTGGTGTATCATCAGACACTTTGTGATAGTAGTCGTTTTCATATCTTGCAAGACCACCAATCCCGTTTTTTATCCAAAGCCTATCCTCTACTGCCCTTACAGTATTAACCATTCTATAATCTTCCGGGTCTATAACGCCAAATTCATGAACAAGTAGCAAACTACTTTCTACAGTTTTATCCTTAATGATATTTCCGTTTTTATCTCTGTATATTCCTCTTAAAAATCTTCCTTCTTCTTCATCATAAAGATATGTCAAAATTCCATTTCTAATTTCTTCAGCTTTTTGATTGTACAAAACAGACTCTTCTTTGTTTCCTACAAGTATAGCAAGCTTGGATGCAGCAATCAAACCTGCGTATACTGTTGATGCTGTATAAGTAAAAATACCTCTTCTTTCTTCCCATAAATCATAGCTTTCAAGGGGAAGGTTTAACTGCGGGTCTGTATATTTAACCATAAAGTTTGCAGCCTTTCTGACAAATCCGTTATACATATAGTCCACAAACTCAATATCCTTGCTATTTAAATAATGATTGTATAAAGCAACAACCACCAAAGCTGTCTCATCTTCTTGGATTGGAAGCTGATAATTTTCATCATCATCACACCAAGGATGCCATGATGAACCTGCTGTTCCATCTGGAGAATATTTATGAAGAAGATAACCTTCATCTGTTATATGTTGTTTACAGAATTTAAAAAATCTTTGTGTTAAGTTTGTATATCCTGCATTATCAAGAGACATAACGATGAAAGCGCCATCCCTTGGCCAAAGATAGCTGTAATGGTCTTTGTTAAACTTATAAATCGATGTATCGTTTGCAGCGACGATAGCACCGTTATTGTCAAAGTGGGCACGAATGATTAAAAGACTTTGATAGTATAGGTCTTTTATATTTTTAGATAAAGCCGGCAGTAGCCTGTCTTTTGTCTTTATCCAACCTTGCCAAAACTCCTGCGTTTCTTCAAGTAAATTATCTAAACCTTCATTGCTTACTTTATTTTTCAATTTAACTATATCATCATAACGATGACCAACTAAAAGATAGTAGTAGGCTGTTTTACTTTCAAAAGGTTTTAGATTTTCAACTACTGCCCAAGCACTATCAATCTCTCCTTGGACTATCTTATTTCTGCTTAAATGACCTCTCTCAATTTCTAACCAAGATCCGGATACATGATTTTTCTTTGAGACGGTATATTCAAAATTACTGCTTTGAGATGAGATATAAATATAAGTTGCACCTTTGTAATGAATCAAGCCTTTTAATTTTGGGTCAAAGTAAGCAGTATTACCAATTTCAGATTCATTTAACTTAAATCCATGATAAAAAAATATTTTTACTTCTTTTTCTTCCTCTGTTAGATTTGTAATCTGGATTTGATGGATTAGTATATCTAAATATTTATGAATTGCTGATTTAAAGCTTAGCTTGATGCCAAGCTCATCAGATTTAGCCTCTAAATTCGCAACCAATGAGTTTTCACAGTAGCTAAATTTTTTCTCCCAAGAGTCGTCAATCCATTTAAACCTACCATTTACATATACACCAATAGAGTTTGCCTCTGAGTTTAGATGATTATACATTCCAACGTAAGGAAAGTAAAAGTCTCTAATAGCAAAGTTTTCATCTATATTAACAAAAAATTTTCCATTACTCAGCACTATCTCTTTCATAGATTGACCTTACCTCTTTGTCTGTTAGATGTTTAAATTGATACGGCTTTAAGTTTTCAATAGAAATGCTATCTATTTTAACACGAACAAGCCTTCTTACTTTATGATTAAATTTACTTACATATCTTCTTAAGATTCTCTTTTTTCCGCTATGAATTTCAAAAAGTAGCCAAGTACTATCTTTAGCGTGTTTTATGATTTCAACTTTATCTGGCTTAAAAAATCCATCTTCTAAAACAGCTCCTTTTTTCATCTGATTTAGTGTTTCTTTGTCAACTTTTGGAACCACTTCTACATGATAAACTTTTTTAATTTCGTGCTTTGGATGGGCAATTTTGTTTGCAAACTCACCGTCGTTTGTTAAAATTAAAAGACCTTCGCTATTATAATCAAGCCTTCCAACAGGAAATAAACTTTCTTTGATATTTAATTTTTTAAGCAAATCTGTCAATGTTTTTCTTCCAAACTTATCTTTTCCAATCGCTGAAAGGTAGCCAACAGGTTTGTAGATTTTTATGTAAATCTTTTTCTCTACCGGTTTTATGATATTACCTTCAACCTCCACTATATCTTTTTCTGGGTTTATCTTAATTCCTAAGTCTTTGATGATTTCTCCATTTACTTTAACTTTTCCTTCTTTTATAAGCTCGTCTGCCTTTCTTCTGCTACATATTCCACTTTGTGCTATGTATTTATTCAATCTTACTTGCATCTTTAACAGCCTTAATAAAATTTTTAATTATATAATATACACACGTCAGGTGAGAAATTTAATAAAAATCATGAGATTCTTCGCCGGCTGCAGAATGATGAATAAGGTTATCCTTCCTTTAACACTTATTAATCAACCTTTTCCTTGTCATCTGAGGCCGTGAGGCCGAAGGATCTCATTTTTAAATTTTACAAAAACCGCTAATTTCTCACCCAAGGTATTTAAGTATGTAAATACTTAGATATTTAAAAATCTAATTAAAATCTAAGAAAGTATTATGCTAAAATTAAAGAAAAAGGAGCTTGCAATATGAAAGAACTGCCAATAGGCATTCAAACCTTCAGAGATATAATAGAAGGCAATTATTACTATGTAGATAAAACACCATTTATACTAAAGCTTGCTAAAGGAAAATATTACTTTTTAAGCAGACCAAGAAGATTTGGAAAATCTCTATTTTTAGATACAGTCAAAGAAGCATTCTCAGGAAATAAAGAGTTATTTAAAGGTTTGTATATCTATGACAAATGGGATTGGAGTAAAAAGCATCCGATTATAAAAATTAGCTTTGCTATCGGAACAAATAATAATTCAGAAAAATTAAGAAGCACGATTTCTTTCAACCTAAAAAACGCAGCATATGATTATAAGATCAATCTTGAAGAAGAAGAGCTTAACCAAAAATTCTATGAGCTTATAAGAAAACTTTATGAAAAATACAATGAAAAAGTAGTTATTTTAATAGATGAATATGATAAACCAATCTTAGATGCAATAGAAAACATAGAGTATGCAAAAGAAAATAGAGAAATTTTAAAAGATTTCTACTCAGTTTTAAAAGATGCAGACCCATACATTAAGCTTGCATTTTTAACAGGAGTATCAAGATTTTCTAAAGTATCTATTTTTAGTGGATTAAACCAGTTAAACGATATTACATTAGACCCAAACTTTGCTACTATCTGCGGATATACACAAAGAGATTTAGAAACTGTATTTGCAGATAGGATAGTAGATTTTGATAAAGAAGAGATTAGAAGATGGTATAACGGCTATAGTTGGCTTGGTGAAAAGGTTTACAATCCTTTTGATATTCTAATGCTTTTTGATAAGAAAATATTTAGACCTTATTGGTTTGAAACAGGAACACCTACGTTTTTAATCAAGCTTTTTAAACAGAATAAATATTATTTGCCAAAAGTAGAAAATTTAAAAGTAGGAGAAGAGCTTTTATCCAATCTTGATATTGATAATATAAGACCAGAAAATCTGCTATTTCAAACAGGATACCTGACAATAAAAGATGTAATAGAAGAACCTACAGAAAGAATTTATATTCTAAGCTATCCAAATTTTGAAGTAAAGAAAAGTTTTAACAGCTATTTTTTAACAAAATTAATACCAGACCCAACAGTAAAGACAGAAACAGATATAGCTATCAAATCAGCCTTAAGAGATAATCAAATAGAAAAACTGAAAGATATCTTATATAGATTTTTTGCAAGCATGCCATATGATTGGTATAGAAAAAATGATTTAGAAAGCTATGAGGGCTTTTATGCATCAATTGTCTATGCTTTATTTAGTGGAGCAGGATTTGAAACAGTAGCAGAGGATACTACTAATAAAGGTAAAGTAGATTTAACAGTAATATACAATAACAAAGTTTATATCATAGAGTTTAAAGTAGTAGAAGACCAACCAGAAAAGACAGCTTTAAAACAGATTGAAGAGAAAAGATATTATGAAAAATATTTAGGAAAGTATGAAGAAGTTTATTTGATTGGAATTGAGTTTAGTAAAAAGGATAGAAACATAGTGGATTTTCAGTGGAAAGCGGTATAGTCAGGGAGGAGAGATTAGAAGAGTTTATAAGGAAACAAGAATGTTCCAAAAATCAAAAAACTTCTTTTCAAAATAAAGATTAAGATTGTTTTAAAATTTTTAGATTTGATAGAAACATAAAGTATGCCTAGCAAGAAGTCGGAGTACATGCTTATTAGGATGAGTAAAGATTATGAGAGTGTCCCAAAAATTCAAACTGTCATTCTGCAGCCGGCGAAGAATCTCATAATTTTCTTTTCAAATCAAAAACGAGATCTTTCGACATTACGGCCTCGGGATGACAAGGAAAGGTAAACTTACGGGAATTTTGGAACACTCTCGCAAAGATTATTGACAAACGAATTAAATTGATGCATCATTTTCTCCCAACATTCATATCTTACCTAAAACAATTGTATATTAAGTATACCAAAATTCTTTAAGAGAATAGTTTTAATAATAATTGCAGATATGAGAGAAAAAGAATGGATGGGATAAGTTCTTGTCATTGATCTTTTAATACCGCTGTGGAATACTTTAGACATTCTGCAGCAAAACAAGGTTTTGAATAGTAAACATTAAAGGAAAGGATAGTGTCTATATTAGAATATTTACTATCAAAAACCTGTAACGGAGGAAAGATGAATATTAAAACCCACAACAAGATAAATCCTAAACTTTCCGGAGAAGTTATAGAGCTTGCTGAAGGAAAAACTGCAACGGTCAAATTAGAAACAAATGAAGATATACTTGCCGACGATAAAGGGTTAATTCATGGAGGTTTTATATTTTCAGCGGCAGATTATTGTGCGATGATTACAATTAACCATCCAAACGTTGTTTTAGGAAGTGCTGAAGTAAAGTTTATAAAGCCATTAAAAATAGGAGAAACAGCCTTTTTTAAAAGTGAAGTTTTAAGCACTGAAGGTAAAAAAGTTTTAGTTAAAGTAGATGGTTTTAAAAATGAAGATAAATTTTTTGAAGGAACTTTTAAATGTTATGTTTTAGATAAACATGTTTTAGAGTCATGAAGTTTTATAGTGTAAAGATGAGAGCATCGCTTAACGATAAACATGTATCAGGTGGAGAAAGGATAACAACAGAAGAAAGCATTCAAAAAGTAGTTTCAGAGCTTTTGGCAAGACCCAAAGAGTTTGATTTTATCAATATAAAAATAGAAAAAATTAATAATATTAAGTTTATCGAAAAATCTCTTGATGTAAAGACGATTAATGTAAAAAATCATAAAGAAGGGAATGAAATTGCATTAAAATTACTTGAAGAAGTCGGGATTGATAGAGAAATTGCTAAAGCGCATATAGATTTATTGCATACAGGAGCAAATCCTGATAGAGAAAACATGAGAGGAGCAATGATTATAACAAAGTCAGGCAAAAGATTAGAAAAAGATAAATATAGAGGAGTTAGAACTACAAACGTAGATTTTTTACACCGTGAAGAAGTTAAAAAAATACTGTTAGAAAAAAAATATACAGAAAGAACCTTAGATGCCTTAGCATTGTCAACAAAAAACCTAAACTATCCGGATATAATAGCTGAATACTGTATATCAGACCAACCAGACTATACAACCGGCTACGTTGCAGTCAATAATACATATTACAGAATTAATCCGTTGAAAGAATATTTAAATCCAAAAGGTGGTAGAATATACTTTGTAAAAGATAACACCGATATTGAAGAGCTTTATAAATATTTACAGGAAGAAAGTTTTTTGATTAAAGAGGTTGGAAATTTAGAATGAAAACCGTATTTATCCATGGATGGGGGTTTAGTAAAGAGATATTTAGAGATTACTACTATTTAGATAATAGTTTGTTTTTAGATTTGCCATTCCATGGAGACTTTAAAGATTTTGAAAAAAATAATATTTTTGAAGATTATGTTAACTACATTTCAAATTTGATAAATGAAAAAACTACACTTATTGGTTGGTCTCTTGGTGGTTCTGTTGCATTTTTAACAGCTTTGAAAAATCCATTTATAGAAAAGCTTGTTTTGATAGGCTTTAGTCCAAAGTTTAATGACAGTCTTCTTGGTAGTGATCCAAAAGTCATTAAAGCCTTTATGCTGAATCTAAATAATGATTTTGAAAATACAGTATATCAGTTTAGAAAAACAGCTACGGGCGAAGAGTTTAGAGAGATTCCATTACCTGAAAAAGAGGGAAGTAAAGAGCTTTTAAAAGAATACATAAATTTAGACCTAACAGAAAAACTTCATCTTGTTGACATTCCAACTTACATAATTCATGGAGATAAAGACTCAATAGTAAATCCAAACTCTGCCATATACTGCCATGAAAAAATCAAAAATAGCCAACTTATTTTATTAGACTCAAATCATGCACCATTTTTAGAAAGGGATATTTTCCAGTACATTGATGATTAAAAAAAGAATCAGTCAATCTTTCTCAAAATCTTTCAGGACTTATCAAAATAAAGCAATCATACAAAAGCAAACAGCTACCATACTATCCGAGATGGCTAAGGATTTAACCGGTTTAGGTATAGATTTGGGCTGTGGAACAGGCTTTTTATACGAGAGTTTAAGAAAAAAAATGATAGGCGTTGATATATCTTTAAAGATGTTAGAAATCTACAAATCAAAAAATCCTTTGGCAATCGCAGGAGATATAGAAAAACTACCATTTAAAAACAATGTATTTGACTTTGCAGTTTCTAATTTTAGTCTACATTGGACAGATTTAAAAATAAGTTTAAAAGAGATAAGCAGAGTCTTAAAACAAAATGGCATTTTTTGCTTTTGCATACCATTTGAAGGAAGTTTAAAAATAGTTGAGAATATCTTAGGAAAAAGAAATTATGATTTTTACTCTGAAAAAGAAGCTATAGAAATACTAAGTGGATATTTTGAAATAATTATTTCATTCCATAAAGAGTTTAGACTTGAATTTAAAAATGGATTAGAGCTATTAAATCATCTTCACGAAACAGGTTCAGCGGTTGGTAAAGAGGGTTTAAGCTTAGGCGAAAAAAAGAGGATTTTTGAAAAGTTTAAAAATTACAATAAAACAACGTTGCTGAATTTTAATGTATTGTTTGTTAAAGCCTTAAAGAAAAAATAAATTAAAGATAGCATAAAAAAGGAGTCTTTCGGACTAAAGTCTTCAGGATAGGGGTAAAAGTTCATACTACGTGAGACTGCTTGCAAAAATCCATATCGTCATTCTGCAGCCGGCGGTGTAATTCTGAGTGAAGCGAAGAATCTCATGTTTTTGTTGAATTTCTCACCCGAGGTATTACTCACTTAATGATATAATAATTTTTAAAAACTTTTGGAGGTTTCTATGCCTAAATTAGTCTTAGTAAGACACGGACAATCTTTTTGGAACTTACAAAATAGATTTACCGGATGGGTAGATGTTCCACTCACAGAAAAAGGAAAAGAGGAAGCATTTAAAGCAGGAGAGCTTTTGAAAGATATTAGATTCAAAGTTGCTTACACATCTGCATTAACAAGAGCTCAAGAAACATTAAAAATCATTCTTGAAGTTATTGGGCTACAAATCCCAATTATAAAAGACCAAGCATTAAACGAAAGACACTATGGAGCATTGCAAGGTTTAAACAAAGACAGGGCAAGACAAAAATATGGAGCTGAAATTGTTCATCTTTGGAGAAGAAGCTATGATATTGCGCCACCGGAAGGAGAATCTTTAAAAGATACTGCAGCAAGAACAATTCCATTCTTAGAAAGAGCAATTCTTGGCGATATCTACGAAGGAAATGATGTGTTAGTTGTTGCCCATGGAAACTCTTTAAGGTCTATTATCATGTATCTTGAAAAACTAACACCGGAAGAGATTATAAAAGTTGAGCTTGATACAGGTGCTGCGGTTGTCTACGAGTTAGACCAAGAGGGAAATATCATAAGCAAAGAGGTTAGAAAATGAGATATCTTATAGCTGCCAACTGGAAGATGAACAAAACAGTTGCAGAATCCTTGGAGTACATAGAAAAATTTAAACCCATGGTTGAAGATATTCATCAAGTTGATATTATGATAGCCCCATCTTTTACAGCTTTATCTTCAGCTTCTTTAGAGCTTAGTAAGACAAATATAAAACTTGGTGCTCAAAATATGTATCATGTAGATAGAGGGGCTTTTACTGGTGAGATATCGCCAATAATGTTGAAAGAGTTAAACGTTGAGTATGTAATCCTTGGACATTCTGAAAGAAGACATATTTTTGGAGAAAAGGACGAGCTTATAAATAAAAAAGTTATATCCGCATTAGAACATGGAATAAGACCGATAGTTTGCGTTGGAGAGACGTTGGAAGAAAGAGAGCTTGGAATAACATTAAACGTTGTAGAAAGACAGATAAAAATGGCTTTTGCTGGTGTTTATCCTGAGATTGGTCTTTGTGATATAGCTTATGAACCCGTCTGGGCTATTGGAACAGGGAAGAATGCAACAAAAGAGCAAGCCCAAGAAGTTCATCATTTTATTAGAACTCTTATAAACGAACTGTCTAAAGGAAATGATGAGACTACAAGGATTTTATACGGTGGTAGTGTTAATGAAAATAATGCAAAAGATTTGATAAGTCAAAAAAATGTTGATGGATTTTTGGTTGGTACAGCAAGCTTAGACCCTGAAAAATTTTATAAAATCATTACCCATTCTTTGGAGGTTAACAACAGTTGCTGATTTCTGTAAAAATATATATTGAT
>NZ_JAPYVU010000041.1 GCF_028276765.1 Sulfurihydrogenibium sp. | reverse complement strand
GCTTTACAAGTTGTTTATTATATTCTTTCCAGTCTCTTTTCATAAAAACCTCACCAATTTTTAAGTTTTTAGGTATAATTTTATATGATATTACAATTAAATTGTAAAAGTTTTTGGACAATATCAATCATTTTATATCAAAATAACCCTCTCCTCTAATACTCTATCGCTCCAACCTTAAATATCTTGATAGCTATATTCAAAGATCTGCTGGATATCAACAAATACTTTTAATCTTTACTTTTCTCTCTTAGTTTTTCTATCCGGTATCCACTAATGCTTTTCAATAGAGATATTGTATATTAAAAAGATGGACAATAAAAGGAAAGTCTTTCTCATTTTATCTCAATCTTTTTTACGTTTTCACAGCCTTCTGAAAGATTGCAGACTGCACACTTACCTTTCTGAATATCTTTTTTAAATTTCTTATACAAAAAATAAGAAGCTATTAAAAATAACACTACTGCAAATATATAACTAAAAATATCCATTTTTTCTCTCCTTAACCATTTTGTAATATTTAATTTAGCCGATTCCTAAATTTATTCCACCTAAACATTTATATAAACTATCATCAATATTATCCCTAAGGTTATACCTAAATTCAAGCTCTTTTAGATAGTAGATGTCCTTACTTACACCCAGGAATTTTATTCTTTTCTCCTTTTCTGTTGTCTTTTCTTTAATTATCTTAAAAATTACTCTGCTTTTTCCAATGATGCTATTTATAGTAATTCTACTAAATTTGCGTTTTTACCTCCTATACTACTTATAGTTAGCTTGGAATATGCTTGATGTCTATTTTTTCTGTGAGGAAGTTTGTCAAAGCAGTTTTTATTGCTTTGTCCAATAATAGAAAATCATAGAATAGTCTATTTTTTTCTGCATATGTTTTGTTGCTTTTCTTTAATTAATTATACACTACGCTAATAATTATTCATTGTTAAAAACCTATTAATAAGCATAGCTTTTAAAAATATCTCGGTTTTAATGTTCTCTCCAAACCTCCGTTGAATTTGGTATAATTCCAGCAATAACACCTATTCTTTAGTAATTTGTATATCAATAACTTGTTTACTTGTTTACTTGTTGAATCTACTGCTACGTGTATTTTCAACCACTTTTTATTTCTTTTAATTTTATGTCTTTTTAATTTTAGACTCTGAGTTAGAAAATCTATAGTGTATAGTTCTAAAGTTTGGAATTTTTAACTTCTGCTCCTAAGGATTTAAAAAATCAAATAAAAATCACTAAATTATTGATAAACCAATCTCTAATTTCTCACGTCTCACGTTCTCATGTAAAAACAAGCTTGCGTGGGCTAACATATTCAATTACCAAGGTACAGTTAAAAAATTAAAAAGTTAAATATAAATAAAAAATTTTCTACATGTCAAGCAGAAATTAAGACCGTTCTAAAATTCTTGCAAACTTACCTTTCCGTGTTATCCTGAGACTGTAAAGGAACTCCTTTTTTGAATTTTTTGATATAAAAAGAAAAGTAGGAGATTCTTTGCCGGCTGCAGAATGACAAATAAGAAACACCCTTATCAAAAACTTTTTTAAAAGCAATCTCATTCCTCATAGGTAGGCTACAAACTAGAAGATGGTTTAAGCGTCTGCAAATATTTTATCAGAGGTTTCAATTCCTCATAGGTAGGCTACAAACTTTGTTTTATAATTTTTTTGAGATTGATCTCAGAGATAGTTTCAATTCCTCATAGGTAGGCTACAAACGCCATCAAAATGCTTCTCTATCAACTTCTTACTGCTGTTTCAATTCCTCATAGGTAGGCTACAAACTAGGAGGTATGTTATGAAGAAATTTATTTTTGATGAGTTTCAATTCCTCATAGGTAGGCTACAAACGCTGTAAATAGAAAGTTCAAAGACAAGAGCGGCAATGTTTCAATTCCTCATAGGTAGGCTACAAACGAGTTTGAAATTGAATTACTTTCTGACCAATTTTTGGGTTTCAATTCCTCATAGGTAGGCTACAAACCCGTTAAATTTTTAACCAAAAATAAATTCGTAAAAACCTTATTCAATTGCCAATTTATAAAACATTATACCAAATTTTTAAAAAATCCGCAAGTTGAAGTTTTTTGCAGCAAACCTCGATATACAGAAAATATATTATTATATTTTATCTTTTAACATCCCATCACAAGCCAACTACTGAAAACCACAAACTCAGAAGCTCGCTGCAGATATCAATCTTTAACTTGCCGATATCAAAAAATTTTAAAATAAAAAATTACAAATTTTCAAAATATTAAATATTAAAAATTTCAAAATTAAAAAGTTTAATTCAACAAATACTTATAACTGCTTTTCAAAAAATCCCTTTCAAACCATCATTACACAAGCTAAAATCAAGCATCAAAAAATAAAAACACATCACCAATACCTTAGCTTTACTGACTTTTAAATCATCTCACCAAACTATCACATAATCAAACAAAAATAGCTAAGATATTGATAAACCAACTTCCAATGTCTCACGTCTCACGTTTCACGTTCTCGCATAAAACAAGCTTGCGTGGGCTAACATATTCAATTGCCAAGGTACAGTTAAAAAATTAAAAAGCTAATATAAATATACAAAAAAATTTTCTACATGTCAAGCAGAAATGAGAGTGTTCTAAAATTCCCGTAAGTTTACCTTTCCGTGTCATCCTGAGGACGAGGTCCGAAGGATCTTGTTTTTGATTTTTTGATTTGAAAAGAAAATTATGAGATTCTTCGCTTTGCCCAGAATGACAATATTGATTTTTGGAACAGTCTCAGCAGAAATTGAGGAGCGTTTCAGGATTATTGTAAGCTTGCCTATCTTTGTCATCCTGAACGTAGTGAAGGATCTCATTTTTTAATGTTTTTTGGAAATAAGAGATTCTTCGCTTTGCTCAGAATGACATCTTTGAGGTCAAAATTCTTCGCCGTCTGCAAAAATGACAACGTTGATTTTTACAAGCATTCTCAGTATTTTGTCATAACAATAAAACTTCTCTCCGGAAGACCCTTAAAGCTCATTTTTGTTGTATATGGCTTTAACTCTTCTTCAATATCTTTACCTTTCATTATCACAATAATACCATTTTCTTTTAAAAGATTTTTACCTATCTTCAACACTTCAAACGTCTCTCCCGTTGCCCTGCTTACTACTATGTCAAACTTTTTATCTATATTTTCAGCCCTATCGCACAAAACCGTATAATCTATCTTAAGCTCTTTTTTCAGCATCTCTAAGAAGATGCATTTTTTATTGATAGATTCAATCAAATAAAGCTTGATTTTGTCTTGATAGTAGATTTTTAGTGGTACTCCCGGAAAACCGCCGCCGGTTCCAAAGTCTGCTATCTCTTTGTCTTCTACATCTATTACCTTGGCTTCAAAAAGTTTTACAAGGGTTAAGCTGTCTAAAAAATGTTTGATAACTATTTCGTCTTTTTTTCTTACAGATGTTAGATTATAAACTTTGTTCCATTTTAAAAGCATTGAAAGGTATTTGTCAAATAGTTCAAGTTGATTGTCTGTAAGGATTATGCCGTTTTTTTCTGCTAAATCTTTAAGTAGCTCTATCATTTTAAAACTTTCTTTGTTTTGATATAAAAAATATATAAATCAAGCTCTGCTTGTGTTAGATTTAACTCTTGGCAGAGGTTTTCTAAGGCTGATTCTGATTCTAAGTATAAATTTTTTGTCATTGTTTTTCTTGGCTTTACAAGATTGTTTTCAAATAAAAATCTTGATATATGTCTGTCTATGATTGCTACATCTTCAAATCCTATGTTTCTTAAAAAATGTGATGCTTCTTTGTATCCATAGCCTTTAACTTTTTTAACAAGCTCTTCTCTTGCCTTTTTGCCATCATCGTAATATCTAATCTCCTGCAAAAAGCTTTCAAGTGGTCTTAGATTTACTATTCTTTCTGCTCTCTGCATTGCAAACCTATGCCCATGCTTTTTAAGGATGTTATAAAGCTCTTCTAAAGAATAATTTTTAAATCCTTCAATGCCAACCTCTGCTTGAATCTTTATTCCTACTTCTGCTTTAAAATTGGCTGTCAGGATACAAAAGCAAGCTTCAGAAAAAATATCTGCTTCGTAGGCTTTAATATCAACAAAAGGTTTAAAGTCAAAGATAGTTAAGCCTTTTTCTTTTAGAGATTTAAACTGACTTATTCTTTGGTCTACGTATGGTTTAACTTCAGATATAGCTTTTAAAATAGCTTCTTTTGGTGGAATCAAATCTTTGGAGCACCTCTTAACACGTTGTACCCATTGTAGAATATACCTTCTGAATCAACAAATACGTTATGGATAATTTCTCTATCAGAAATCCTTACTTCTTGGTCTCCGAAGATAATTTTTAATTTATCAGCATTTCCTACAGTTTCAAATACTATCTTATTTTCAAAATAAAGAGTCTTTTCTTCATCTTTTTTGATGTTAAAGATAGTTTTTTCTCCGTCTATTGTGGCTGTAATCCATACTTCATCATCTGCTTTTAAAACTATATAAGTTATTTTATTATCTTGATTTTCCGACGTAATTGTGACTTGTTTTGTTTCTTCTTTATGCTGAACAGGATTTACTTGAAAAGTAGGATTTTTATTAAGATTTGCATTTGCATAAATGAATGCTATCAATATAAAACCTGCAAATAGATGTGGCAAAAATTTTGATAATTTTTGAGAAAAGTTGTGATTTTTCTCTTTTATTAAATTTATTTCTACTGTTTCGGATGGAAGATTACAGTCAAGCTGTAAAAACTGGCAAAGCTTTTTTGCATACAATCTTCCGTATGGGTCTTTTAAAGCAAAGTCTTCATCATTTTCTATTTTTTCTATTATATCTATGCTAACTCCTGCTAAAGAAGATAGCTCTTTTATAGTTAATCCTTTCCCTATTCTTGCCGATTTAATATTATCGGATATTTTCATTTTTTACCTGCTGTTTTTATTTTGTTTAATTTTTATTATATCATTTTCCATAAATTTTGGTTAGAATTTGTTTACCACCCTCGTTTAAAAGTTTTTCTGCTAAGGTTTTTCCAAGAATGATAGCCTGCTCTTGTGGATTTTCTTTTATTTGCTCTATCATTTTTTCTTGATAATATTCTTTTCCTTCCAAGTCTGCAATGAAGCCTGTGATTACAAAGCTGTTTTCTTTAATCTCACAGTATGCACCAAGTGGAACTTGGCATCCACCTTCCAACGTTTTTAGAAAGCTTCTTTCTGCGGTTGCTTTTAAATAGCTTTCATAATGGTTTAAAGGTTTTATTAAATTTTTTATTCTTTCATCATCAGACCTTCCTTCTATGGCAAGAAAGCCTTGGCAAACTGCCGGTATCATCTCGTCCGGAGAAAATATGTATTTGACTTTACTATCAAGACCAAGTCTTTTTAGCCCTGCATAGGCAAGGATGATTGCGTCATACTGCCCTTCTTCAAGCTTTCTTATTCTTGTGTCAACATTTCCTCTTAAATCTTTTATTTGTAAATCTTTTCTGATTTTCATTATTTGTGATTTTCTTCTTAAGCTACTTGTGCCAATAACTGCGTTTTCCGGAAGCTGGTAGATGTTTTCATACCTTATAGATAAAAAGGCATCCCTTGGGTCTTCTCTTTCTGTAATTGCTATAAGCTCTAATCCCTCCGGTAGTACTGTTGGCACATCTTTTAATGAGTGAACCGCAATATCTATTTCATTTCTAAGAAGTGCATCTTCTATCTCTTTTACAAATAATCCTTTTCCGCCTATCTTTGCAAGTGGAACATCTAAGATTTTATCTCCCTGAGTAGTGATTTTAACAAGCTCAACTTCTATGCCGTGAATTTCTCTCAGTCTATCTGCAATATAATTTGCTTGCCATAAAGCTAATTGACTTTTCCTTGTTCCAATTCTTATTTTCATCTATCTTGCTCCTTTAGTAGCTAAGTATTGGGTCTTCTTCAATGTGTTTGTAGTTTTTCAGTATGTAAATGTAATAAGTCTTTACCTCTTTTCCTCTATATTTTACCTTATACTGTGATTCAAACTCTAAGCTTTCAAAACCTGACTTTACTTTTTCAGTGATTGGATGGTCTGCAACGTAAATGCCGTAATATCCTTTATTTTCAAACTTTTTTATACCTTCCCATAAATCAAACTGGGTCATTCTTCTATCTACTCTGATGCAGTAAGTTTGTCTAAATGGTTTCACATAAAAAGCAAGCTCAGAAGAGATGTGATAAGAGTCTGAAAATATAAAGTTCTTTTGATATTTTTCTGTTAAAGATTTAACATAACTACCAAGTTCTTGCCAACCTACAAGCCTTTTGCTCGGGTCTTTTTCCGGTGGAAGAAGTTTTGTTAATCCTACTTTGTCAAGTATCGGCGTATAAAAAAGAATGATGATAGATAGTCCTGATAAAAACATTAAAATGGTAGAGATTTTTAAAAATCTTTTATAAACTACATAACCACCAAGCATGTATAAAGTAGCATATCCAAAGGCTGGCCAATTTGCTTCAACGTTTTTAAACAGGGCAATCCCGCCAAAAAATACAAAAACTATAATAGGAGATAAGGATAAGTATATAAGTTTTTCATCTTTTTCTTTAATGGCTCTAAACACTTCATAAACCATAAACGCAAATAAAAAGACAGAGTTTATACCTATCTGTCCAAGTATGTAATCTCCAAAATGCTTTAAGTTTATGCTCAGCGTTTTTTCATCTGCTCCTGCCAATTTGCCAACATGTTTAAAACTTACAAAATCATTTGCTACATTCCAATATATGACCGGCAAGGTAAACAATCCTGCTATCAATATTGAGATATAAAACCATTTTTCTTTGAAAATATCTCTTTTAAAAAGTAAAACAAAGATAATAGCAACTGGAAAGAAAAAAACAGCTGAGTACTTAGACAAAAAAGCTAAACCTGCTGATATGCCTGTTAAAATCCATAAAATTGGTTTGTTTTCATAAACTGATTTGTAAAATAGATAGCTTAAAAGCAGGTAGAAAAAAGCAAGTGGTGTATCTGTGAGAAAAATTATAGATGCTATGTCATAAGCCGGTATTAGATAGATGAACACTGAAATAAAGAATGCTAATTTTTCATCTTTAAAGACTTCTTTTGAAAAAAGGTATATGATTATGGCTATTAAAAATCCAAAGATGATGCTGTTTATTCTTACGCCGATTTCTGTATCTCCAAGGATGGACGTGGATATAAAATTAAAGTATGCTATCAAGGGTGGTTTTGAGTAGTAGGATAAATCTAAATGCTTAGACCACAGCCAATACTGTGCTTCTTCTGTCGATAGGTCTATATCTCTATATAGTACGTATAAAATTCTTATGATTGCAAAGAAAAGGTGTGTTATCAGTACATATCTAAACAACAGCCCAAACCTTTGGAATAAAGATTTCTGAGTATTTTTTTAGTGCGTATCTGTCTGTCATTCCGGCTACGTAGTCAACGGCTGCTTGGTTTGGTGAATATTCTCCCCAAAGTTTTAAATACTTTTCATAGTTTGGAATTAGATGATAGTTTTCAACATAATACTCATACAAAGCTTTGACTATGCCTTTTGCCTTGTCAAGCTCCCTTACAACAGGCTCAGCAAAATATACATTTTCATAAAGAAAATCTCTTAAGCTGTACATGGCGTTATAAACTTTTTCATCCATTACTATATGTTTATACTCATTTTCAATGGTTGTATTTATAACGCTGATAACAATGGTCGAAATCCTTTCGGATTTGGTTTTTCCTAGAACTTTAACTATATCATCCGGAATTTGTGATTCTGATACGATGCCTGCCCTTATTGCATCTTCTAAGTCATGGTTTATGTATGCGATTTTATCAGCTATTCTAACAATTTCACCTTCTAAAGTTTTAGGCATGTTTCCTTCTGTAATCAGTGGAGATTTTCCTTTACTATGCTTTAAAATGCCATCCCTCACTTCTTCTGTAAGGTTCAATCCCTTTCCTTCGTTTTCGAGCTTTTCAACCACTCTTAAACTGTGTTTTGCATGATGGTAGCTGCCGTTTTCTTTTAAAATAAACTCCCCTGCATGACCAAAAGGAGTATGCCCTAAATCATGACCATAAACTATTGCTTCTGTAAGGTCTTCATTTAGTCTTAAAGCTCTTGCTATTGTTCTTGAAACTTGTGCAACTTCAAGTGTATGGGTTAGCCTTGTTCTGTAATGGTCTCCCTCCGGAGATAAAAATACTTGTGTTTTATGCTTTAATCTCCGAAAAGCTTTACTGTGAAGGATTCTATCTCTATCTCTTTGAAATTTAGTCCTTACTGGACATTCTTCCTCTTGTACATCTCTTTTTGCATACAGACTTTTTGCAGCCTTTGGATGAAGTGTTTTTATTTCTAAATCTTCAAGATGTTGTCTTATATTAGAGTAGTTCATATTTTATCAATAATTCTGCTATTTGAACTGCGTTAGTTGCTGCACCTTTTCTTAAGTTATCTCCAACTATCCACATAGATAAACCATTTTCAAATCCAAGGTCTTTTCTTATTCTTCCTACAAACACATCATCTTTACCTGCTACTTCTATCGGAGTTGGATAAACGTTGTTAAATGGGTCATCTTCTACAACAACCCCCGGCGCACTTTTTAATATCTCTCTTGCCTCTTCAGCAGTGATAGGTTCTTGGGTCTCGATTGTTACAGCTTCACTATGTCCTACGTATACAGGCACTCTAACGCAAGTTGGAGATACTTTAATATCCGGTTCATGCATAATCTTTCTTGTTTCGTTGATCATTTTTAACTCTTCTTTTGTGTAGCCGTTTGGTTCAAAGTTGTCAATTCTTGGAATAACATTGAATGCTATGTGATGTGGTAATGCCCTTGGATAAAAGTATTTTCCTTCCATAACTGCTTTTGTTTCAAGCTCTAAATCCTCTATTGCAGTTGCTCCTGCTCCAGAAACAGCCTGGTATGTTGCTACAATGATTCTTTTTATTTTCTTTACTTTATGAATTGGATATAACGCAACAACCATTTGTATTGTAGAGCAGTTAGGATTTGCAATAATTCCTTTATGCCATTTTACATCCTCCGGATTAACTTCCGGAACAACCAACGGAACCTCTGGGTCCATTCTAAAAGCAGAGCTATTATCTATAACAACGGCTCCTTTGCTTGCTGCGATGGGTGCCCATTTTTTACTTCTTTCACCACCGGCAGAAAATAATGCAATATCTACATTCTCAAAAGCCTCTTCACAAACAGCCTCAACTTTATACTTCATTCCATAATATTCAACTTCTTTACCGGCAGACCTTTCAGATGCAAGGAATTTTATTTCATTTACCGGAAAATTTCTTTCTTCCAAAACCTTTATCATTGTTTGACCAACAGCCCCTGTGGCTCCAAGTATAGCAACATTATATGATTTCATCAAATCCTCCAAGTATTTTTAATTAAATATTATAACTTTTTTAATAAAAATTAGACAGGAAAATAAGAGGGTGTTCCAAAAATTAACGTTGTCATTCTGCAGCCGGCGAAGATTCTCCTGCTTTTATTTAATCTCTTATCTGATGCAAAGCTTATTGATATAATATAATATTGAATTTTAAAGGTGATTCATGAGAGCTGAGTTTAAAAACATAATAGACTTTTTATCAAGCTATCTCCATGGGAAAGAAAAAGCCATTGAGCTTACGTTAATATGTTTATTCTCAAAAGGACATCTTTTGATAGAAGACCTGCCCGGACTTGGCAAAACAACCCTTGCAATAGGAATAGCTAAAACCTTAGGATTGGATTATGGAAGAGTGCAAGCTACTTCCGACTTACTACCATCTGATATAATCGGAGTTTCTATATATAACAAAAACACAAACGAGTTTGAATTTAAACCCGGTCCTATTTTTAATAACATCATCCTTGTTGACGAGATAAACAGGGCAACGCCAAAAACCCAGTCAGCACTTCTTGAGGCAATGGGAGAAAAACAGGTTACAGTAGATGGAAAAACTTATAAATTACCACAGCCATTTTTCGTAATAGCAACACAAAACCCGGTAGAACAGTATGGAACATTTCCACTTCCAGAATCTCAGTTAGACAGATTTTTAATGAAAATCTCCATCGGATACCCATCAAGAGAGGCAGAAAAAGAGATCATCAAAGGTGGTAGTAAAAGAGAGGAGCTTTATAAAATACAACCTTTCATATCAAAAGATGAGATTATAAAAATTCAAGAAGAGATCAAAAACGTTTATGTGTCAGATAAAATAGCTGATTACATTCTTGATATTGTATGGGCTACTCGGGAGAGCAAATATCTTGAGTCTGGTTTGTCAACAAGGGGAACCCTTGCAATCGTAAGCACTGCTAAAACAAACGCATACATGGAAGGTAGAGATTTTATCATTCCGGAAGATATTAAAAAACTTTATAAATATGTAATTCCACACAGAGTAATCTTCAAACCAGAGCATGAATCTCAAAAAGAAGAGATTATAAAAACAATCGTTGAAAGCATTCCAACACCTATATGATAAAGATAACAAAAGCAGGTTGGCTTTATATCCTTATCACCATACTTCTTGGTATTGCTGCTGTAAACACAGGAAACAACTTACTATTTTTAATAGTTTCAGCCTTACTGAGCTTTATGGGAATTTCAGGATATTTTGGAAAGAGAAATATATCTAAAATAGACATATGGGTAGAATTTCCGGAAGAAGTTTTTGCAAAAAAAGAGTTTTATCTAACCGTTAAAGCAACAAACAAAAAAGCCTTTATGTCAATGTTTTTGATTAAAGTACTAATAAACAATAAAAGTGTGCTAATCCCGTATGCAGAGAAAGAGGGAGAAGGAAAGCTAAAAATATTAGTTGACAAGAGAGGTATTTTTAGCATAAAAGAAGCCAAAGTCTGTTCAGTATTTCCTTTTAACTTTTTTGAAAGATGCTTTACTGTAAAAGTAGATGCTAAAAAAGTAGTTTTTCCGGAGCCAAAAGAATGCAATTTATTTCAAATATCAGACTATAAATTTAAATCTAAGCAAAAATCAGAAGGTCAGGTTATAGAAAAACAAGGATACGAAGGAGACTTTTTAGGACTTAGAGACTACAATTTTGGAACGCCGGTTAAGTACATAGATTGGAAGGCTTCAACAAAATCAGAAAATCTAAAAGAAAAGGTCTTATCAACCATCCAATCAACGCCAATCATAATAGAATTTGAGAAGATAAACATGGATTTAGAATCAAAAATATCCTGCATCGCATACTTAGCAGTAAATTACAAAAAGTTTGAAAACACATTTGTAAAAATAGAAAATACAACCTATAATCTACAAGATAAATCAGACAGACATAAACTTCTTACAAAGCTTGCATTATACGGAATGAAAGATGAAGCTATCAGTTGAAAACATAGTTAAGATAAATGCTTACGTAGGAAGTTTATTTATTTTTCTTTTAATTTTTAAAGAAGTTAGTCCAGCATACAGCTTTATTTTTTTAGCTTTATACACACTTTCAGCCTACAAAGATTTTAAAAAGCCTTTAAACATAAATAGAACATTTATAAACATTATCGGTATTTTATTTGTAATATTGATGGTTTTAAGAATAAATCCTGACAATATTGTTCAGCCTTCGGTAGAAACTCTTTTAGTCTTGCTTGGTTTAAAACTTCTTGAAGAAAAAACATTCAGAGATTACATGCAGATATATTTGTTAATTATTCTGCTTTTTGCAGGATACACAATTCTTTCAACCAGCATGGTATTTTTACTGTATCTTTTGATATTAATCTTTTTTATAAATGCATCAGTAATACTTTTAACATACTACCAACAAAATAAAGAGATAGAGTTAGATGTAGACATAATAAAAAGAATTTTGATTAAAACAGCTGTTATTCCGCTACTTTCTATTCCTTTTACGATTTTTCTATTTTTTACACTACCAAGAAGTAATTATCCATTTTTAAACTTTCTACAAGGTAAAGGAAAAGCTACAACCGGATTTTCTCAAGATGTAAAACTTGGTGATGTTTCCAACATTCAAGAAGATGATTCTGTAGTAATGAGAGTTTCGGGAAAAAATATCGGAGAAATTTACTTAAGGGGTTTAACTTGGAATTACTTTGATGGAAAGCAGTGGATGTCTAAGGATTTATTTTCAGCAGTTAAAGCAAGAAGATTGTTTGGTAAGAAGTATGAATACACAGTTTACTTAGAACCACATTCAGAAGTTTATTTATTTACTGTTGAATATCCGTATGCAATATCACAGATAAGCGGCTATTTTATTACTCCAAGAATGGATAAAACATATGTTGTTGATAAACCCATATTTAACAAAATTAAATACTCGGGTATTTCTTTTGTCAATGATAGATACTATGAAGAGTTAAGGTCTACGGATGAATACTTACAGCTTCCAAAACTAAATGAATCTATAGTCAAATTAGCCAATGATTTAAAAGGAAATGACGAAGAAGAAACAGCAAAAAACATAGAGAAGTTTTTAAAAAGCTATACATACTCATTACAAAACCTATCTGTTAGCCAAGACCCTATTTATGACTTTCTGTTTGTAAAAAAGCAGGGAAACTGTGAATATTTTGCCTCATCCATGGTTATATTACTTAGATTAAACGGCATACCTGCAAGGCTTGTAGGCGGTTATAAAACTTCTACTTACAACCAAACAGCCAACTACTACATAGTTAAACAAAAAGATGCCCACGTTTGGGTTGAAGCATACATAAACAAACATTGGATAAGGTTTGACCCTACTCCGGCAGTAAGAAATGCAATCATCGAAAAAGAAAAAAAGCTAAACAGATTAAAACTTTGGCTTGATACTATAAACTATTATTACACAACCTTTATTGTAAACTATGATTTTTCTAAGCAAGCTGAACTTTTTAACAAAGTCAAAAAAAGCTTTTCTAACATTAAAGATTTTAAAAAGATAGAAGTTGAATTTAATAAAAATTATCTGATTATTACAATAACTTTGCTATTGGTAGGATATTTAACATTTTTATCTGTCAAATACTTAAAACAACCTTATGAAAAAAGATTATTGAATATTTTAAACAAAAGATTAAAAAAGTATGGCTATGAAAGAAAGGAAAACGAAGGGTTGGAAGAGTTTATCTCAAGGGTAGAGAATACAGAGCATAAGCAAAAACTTTTAACATTTGCAAGAGAGCTTGAAAGTTATGTGTATAAAGATAAAAAATTAAGCAAGGCTGATTATGAGAGATTAAAAAAGATGATAGAAAAATTATAACTTTACCAATCACTACTGCTTGAACTACTCCAAGAATCCCAAGAAGAGCTATCCCATGAACTGTCCCAAGAACTCCAAGATGAGCTAAAAGAGTCATCAAAACTTGAACTTGAAAAAGAACTTTCGCAAATTGTGTCATGGTAAATATTCCCGGGTAGACAAGCATAAGCAGGGTCTGTAAGATAGTCTGAAGAGCTTGAATTTAAATAATCGTCACTACCTGGAATTAAAGATGAGATATTTGAAGAGTCTGAATTATCGTTCGGATACCAGTCTGATGAGTAATCGGTAAGATGGTAAAATCTTCTTGAATCATCGTAAGAATAAAATGAATCGGATGAAACAGTGCTATCAGATGATGTGATACCTTTAACTATTAAAGCTACTAAAATTAATATGAATAATCCGATTACAGCAAATAAAGGTGTTAAATCCATCTTAGCTACCTCTTTTTAACTTCTTACCAGGAACTATCATCTCCGCTGTCCCACGAATTCCAAGAATAACCACTATCGTTACTATCCCAAGAATTCCAAGAATAACTATCGTTGTCATAGTTGTTATTGTCATAGTTATAATCCCATGAGCTACTACATGAAGAGTCTGAGCTATCAAAGCCTGTATCGTCACAGCTTGAAAAAATATTATAAATTACATCGTTATCACATTTATTACAGTCATCATTCCATATTAAATCATGAAGATGTTCTGCAAGTGATGTGTCAGGTTCACGAGTATAATAGTAGTTGTAATAGTTATTTCTATTTAAAAGCATTCCTGCTCCAATCATTCCCAAGCCTGCCGCAGTTCCAATTAATCCAGCTTTTGTTATGTCGTTTAATACATTTGGATTATTCTGTGGCGGTGTATTCTGTGGAATGTTTTGTATAGTTGGTGTATGTTGTGGAATGTCTTGTGGTGGCTGAAAATTAGAAGCTACATTTCTATTAGGCTCACTAACGCCAACCTTTCTAATCATTAAGATTAAAACTATCAATGCGATTAAACCAATTATTAGTTCCATTTTAACTACCTCCTTTCTTTTTTATAAATTTAAATTGTCTTCTTAATTTTGTAAACAGTTTTTTTATAAAAAATCTGACTTTTTAGCCAACAAAAGTTTACCTACCTCCTTCATACTGAGGACTTTAGTCTGAAATATCGACCCTTTTAAAATTGTAGAAAAGTAGATTCTTTATCAACCGTAGAATAACAATCTTTTATCTTCGTAAGAATAATTCATTAATCGTTCTTTTCATATCCAAATGTACAAGTCCAAAAACCTCTTTTTAAATTCTATTAAAAAATCATTAATTTCTCACTCAAAGTATAATATAATAAATTTTAAAAAAAATTTTTTATATAGAGGATATGTCATGGTTAATAAAGAAAAGTTCGCTGAAATTTCTAACGTAATTTTTAACAAATTCTACTCTGTACTACTATCTGATAGTCATTCTTCAAAATACTTTAATTCTTTTGAAATTCTTAACGATCTGATAAAAAAACAAACTGAGATACTTTATAACATCTTCGAACTTATTGAAAAATCCGACAGTAAAAAAGTTTTTGATATACTATATGAAGTTGCACAAAAACACTATAAACTTGGTATAGGCAAAATAGCTCTGTTTAGTGCAATAGATCTTTACACCTCTTTACTTGAAGAATATAAGAAGGAAAAGGAATTAAAAATCCCTAAGACTATGATAGATAATCTAAAGAATCTTTTACAAGCAACAACAGCGAAAGTTTATATAGAAAATATCTTACAAAATGCCCATAACTTTCTTAAAGAAACAAATTACGAAATTGCTCAACTATTGGCAGAAAAAATAGAAATAATGTTGGAAGCTGTAGAATCTTTTTATAAAAATCAGAAAGTGGGCGCTTGTGCAGAATCACATGTAACCTGTAATGTTAGTAAGATGCTAAGAAGTTTAGCATTTGATGTGATGTGCTATCGTAAAGAAGATAAAAAGCGAGAAATGCTTTTAACACATAAATTAATTCACGATAATATGAATGACGTTTTATCATCATTAGAATCAAGGGATTTTTTAAAAGCTATATCCCATGCACAAGAATTTGTGAATAATATTAACAAATTTGTGTATGATTATGAAAAAATTTATACTGACTGGAATAACAATAAAGATGATATAATTGCAAAAATTCTCACTGATGAACATGAAAAAAATAAATATAGTGTAATCCTTCTACAAAAACTTAGAGAATCTAAATACCAGAAAAAAATGACCGAAGAGATTGAAAATTTATTATCTAAATTCCTAAAAGATAATATTTTCTATGAATACGTCGGGTGAGAAATTACCTCCATAGTTTACTTTTTCTAAAAAAGCTATAACCAATAGCATATGCATATAGATAAGCAACAAAAGTCTTAACCTTTCTCCATCTACTTATAAGATTGAAATT
>NZ_JAPYVU010000040.1 GCF_028276765.1 Sulfurihydrogenibium sp. | reverse complement strand
TATGCTTATTAATAGGTTTTTAACAATGAATAATTATTAGCGTAGTGTATAATTAATTAAAGAAAAGCAACAAAAGGTATGCAGAAAAAATAGACTATTCTATGATTTTCTATTATTGGACAAAGCCGTATTAGTAATTTTTATACAATTTAGAAAAAGAAACTCTTTGGGCTTATATTCTCGAAATGGTGGAAAAAGTTGAATAATAAGCCTTATAAATGAAGAACAACACTGTTTGTCATTTCGAACTTATACAATGACGGACAATGGTGAACTTGTGAAAATTTTTTCTAACACTCTCGCTACATATTAAGAGTGTTCCAAAAAACCCAAATTGTCATTCTGAGCGAAGCGAAGAATCTCTTCCTTTCTTTTCAAGTCAAAAAATCAAAAAAGAGATCCTTTGGTTTTCGATCTCAGAATAGCAAGGAAAGGTAAATTTACAAAAATCTTGGAACACTCTCGCTACATATTAGTTAATCTATGATATAATTGATATTTTAAAGCATCTTAGAGGTTACGATGGAAAAAATTTTAGAAGTTTGTGAGACATTAGTACATTCAGAAGAATATCCGATTTTTTACCATGATAAATCAAGAGAGATTTGGATAACAGGATATAAAGAGGGAAAAAAATTTGATTTGTTTATAAAGAAACTTTATGACGGAACATTTAAACTGATATACGAAATACCTGAAGAAAGAAAGGTTGCACTTTTTTTAGATGAAGATAAATTAATTAACCGCTTAAAAACAATATTTGAAAAAGAGGTGGTAGAAGATAAATGAAAATGAACGTCGGTATAGTAGGATTACCTAATGTTGGAAAATCTACAATTTTTAATGCGCTTACAGAAACAGCAAAGGCAGGAGTTGCTAACTATCCATTTTGCACCATAGACCCAAACGTTGGAATAGTTAACGTTCCTGACGAAAGACTTTATAAAATTGCAGAGCTTGAAAAAAGTAAAAACATAGTTCCTGCAACAATAGAATTTGTAGATATAGCAGGTCTTGTTAGAGGAGCAAGCAAAGGAGAAGGCTTAGGTAATCAATTTTTAGCAAACATAAGACAAGTATCAGCTATTGCACATGTTGTTAGATGTTTTGACGATCCGGATATTATTCACGTAGAAGGTTCTGTAAATCCTGTAAGAGATGCTGAAATAATTGAAACAGAATTAATATTAGCAGATTTACAATCAATAGAAAAAAGATATGAAAGGTCAGCGAAAGCTGCAAAAACAGGAAATAAAGAAGTTAAATTTGAAGTTCAAGTCTTAGAAAAAGCTAAAGCTATTTTAGAGGATTTAAAACCACTTAGAACAAATCTTGATAAATTTGAAGAAGAAGAGATACAGTGGCTTGCAAGAACACTCTATCCAATAACAATAAAACCGCTTATGTATGTTGCAAACATTCCAGAAGAAGATTTGCCGGAAGGAGAAGGAAATATATATTTACAGCAACTTAAAGAAAAAGCAAAGCAAGAAAACGCACCTGTTGTAGTTTTATGTGGAAAAGTTGAGCAAGAATTAATAGAACTTCCAAAAGAAGAAAGACAGGAATTTTTAAACGCCCTTGGCTTAAAAGAACCAGGATTAAACAAAATGATTAAAACAGGCTATGCACTTCTTGATCTGATTACTTACTTTACAGCAGGAGAAAAAGAAGCAAGAGCATGGACGATAAAAAGAGGGACAAAAGCACCCCAAGCAGCAGGAGAAATTCACTCAGACATAGAAAGAGGTTTTATTGCGGCAGAAGTGATAAATTATGATGACTATATTAAAATCGGCTCAATGCAAAAAGCAAAAGAGCTTGGAATGGTAAGAATAGAAGGAAAAGAGTATGTTGTAAAAGACGGCGATATTATATATTTCAGATTCAATGTTTAAACGTGATAGGTGAGAGATAAGAGGCTGAAATGTTAACAATTTTTACCATCTCAATATACAACTTTTCTTCTTATATCTTTTAGAATTGATAATGAATTTCATACCATTGCTTATTTATCTTTCTTTCAGATACATTCTTAATTGAGAATGCTTGGAAAAATCAACATCATCATTCTGCAGCCGGCGAAGAATCCCCTTTTTCAACCCTCTTCCTTTCAAGTAACAATAAAATAGGAGATCCTTCGGACTCAAGTCCTCGGGATGACAGAGAAAGATTGAATGATAAGCATTAAAGGAAGAATAACCTTAGGGTGTCATTCTGAGCGAAGCGAAGAATCTCATACTTTTATTGAATTTCTCACCCGACGTATTATTAAAAAATTTTAATGATTTTATCATTCGTACTTGTATATAATTATCTGATTAAGATTAATGATTAGCAAGGATAAACATGAAAAAGTTTATAACTGTAATAGTTGTCTGTTTTGGTTTTAATGTATCTTTTAGCTTAGCCGAAGATGTTAATCAAAAAATAACTGTAAACGACGCAATTAAGATAATAAAAGAAAACAACTACGATGTAAAAATTGCATCTTATGAAGTTAAAAAAGCCGAAGGTCAATATATTCAGACAAAATTTTATCAAAATCCAACCTTATCAGTAAATTACACAGGTATTACGTTTGGTAAAAACATTGTGTACGATAACGGAAATACAATGTTATCCATAAGAGTAGACCAGCCTTTTGAACTTGGTGGAAAAAGAGAAAACAGAATTAAATCTGCTTTCTATCAATTACAATCTATTAACTATCAAAAAGAAGATACTACAAGGAGCGTAATTTTAAACTTTTTATCTGTTTACTTTCAAACATTGTCTGACAAAAGTTATTATGAGTATTTAAAGCAGGATTTAAACGATTATGAAAAAATGCTTCAAATCCAAGAAAAGAAACAAAAAGCAGGTTTTTTAAGTCTAATAGACTATATGAAGCTCCAGCTGTACAAAAACGAGCTGGAAAACAGTAAATTACAAGCAGAAAGTACTTATAGAAAAGATTTGCAGGAGATTAAATTTTATCTAAATGGAAATTATGAACCAGTATCTGTAAATATAGATACTAAAGAACCAAATCTTGATGATTTAATTCAAAAAGCAACAGAAAAAAGAGAAAGTATAAAAGCATTGCAAGAGCAGTTAAACTCAGTAGAACATCAGATTAAATTAATTAAAGCATACTCAATACCGGATGTAAGCCTTGGCGTTGAGTATGACAGCTTTGGAACTCAGTATAAGCCGGGTGTAGGTTTTGGATTTTCTTTAAACCTGCCAACCTTTGATAAAAGAAAAGGTGACCTTATTACTGCCATAGCTTTGAAAGAACAAACGTTGGTAGCCCTTTCAAAGGAAAAAGACAGAATAAGAAAAGAGATATCGCAAGCGTATGAAGATTACCTTGTTAGCAAAAAAATATACAACTCATACTTAGAAAAAAAGAAAATTATGGATGATTTGTTAGAAAGGACAAAAAAAGCCTACTCTATAGGCGGTATTTCTACACTTGATTTCTTAGACACACTACGGACCTACAAATCTTTTATGAATGCTTATCTACAATCATACTATCAATTTCTCAACAATTATTTATCATTAAAAATACTTGCAGGAGAAGACCTATGATAAGCAGAGTTTTCCTTTATATGGTTGTTTTAGCTTCTTTTGTTTTATTCTCTTGTAATGAAGAAAGTAAAAGCTCTGATAATGAAAAAAATACAAAAAAGCAAATTCAAACAGTGGAAGTGGTTTATCAAGAAGTGCCAGATTACATTGATGCAACAGGGTTGGTACAGCCGGATAAAGATGGTACTGTAAAAATAACCTCCAAATTACCAGGAATAGTTCAATCGATCAATGTCCAAGTTGGAGATTATGTTAAAAAAGGTCAAGCCCTGGCATCTGTAAAAGCACCGGACACAACAGATTTATACTCACAAAAAGTAGCCTTGTCTGTTCAATTGTCCCAAGCAGAGAGAATTTATAAACTAAAAAAAGAGCTGTACGAAGTTGGAGCAATTCCAAAAGCAGAGTTTATGGATGCTGAAACAAACTACAATGTGCTAAAAGCCCAATTAAAAGGCATTGAAGAAAAGATGAAACTTTTAGGTGGAACCCTTGGTTCAAGTGTTATCACTTCCCCAATTGATGGAATTGTGTATCAGATAAACAGTCATGTTGGAGATTCTGTTGACCAAACAACTGAAATATTAAGCTTGGTTAATCCAAACAAAATAATGGTAGTTGCGTTAGTTCAGGATAAAGATGTATTTAAACTTAAAGAAGGTGACGATGTAGATTTTTCCATTGATTTATTCCAAGATAAAAAATTTCAAGGAGTTGTTAAATACATAAGCGACGTTGTAGACCCGGACACTAAAAAAATTAAAGTATTTATAGAACCAAAAGAAAAAGAAGCACTAAAAATAAACATGTTTTTCAATATAAGAATATACACAGGCAAACAGACCCATGCAGTTATCCCGCAAAAAGCATTAATATACAAAGATGGTAAATTTTACGTCTATGTAGAAGAAAATGGAAAGCTAATCAAAAAAGAGGTCAAATTTATCAAAGAGCTTGAAAATAACAAAGTATCCGTTGACGGTTTAAATCAAGGTGAAAAGGTTGTTGTTGACCCTATGTTGGAGGAGCATACTTGAAAAAATGGGTAAACTTTGTAGCTGATAATGCTTTAATATTCTTTATTTTTGGCTTTATAATTACCGCTATATCATTATTCTTTGTAAAAAATTTAAACATTGAAGCATTTCCGGACCCGTCTCCACCCGTTATAGAGATTGTGACTATATATCCCGGCAAATCAGCAGAAGAAATAGAAAGACAAGTAACAATTCCATTAGAAATATCCTTAGCCGGAATGAGAGGACTTAAAAGAATAGGCACTGTATCTTTATACGGTTTATCTGATATCAAATGCTCGTTTTCTTATGATGTTACTTACAGAGAGGCAAGGCAAGAGGTAATAAACAGGCTTGCAAACGCAGATTTACCGCCGGGAGTTTCTCCAAGTATAATTCCAAACCCAATCGGTGAAGTTTTAAGATATGCAGTTATAGGAAATAAAAATCTTATTGACCTTAGAACCATTCAGGATTGGACAGTTGCAAGATACCTTAAAACTGCTGAAGGTGTAGAAGATGTAGCAAGCTATGGTGGTTTTATAAAAGCATACACTGTCGAAGTTAAACCGGAAAATTTAATTAAATACAATGTTTCTTTATCTGATATAGTTCAAGCAATATCTAGCTCTAACGTAAACTCTGGTGGAAGGGCAATAGATTTTGGCTCTCAATACTTTCTCATAAGAGGAGTTGGTCTTATAAAAAACTTAGATGATATAGGAAATATTGTTGTTGCTTATAAAAACAATACACCTATTCTTGTGAAGAACATAGCAGAAGTTAAGGTCGGAAACATTCCGAGAACCGGTATAGTTGGACTAAACAACTATAACGACATAGTTATGGGAGTAGTAGTTTTAAGAAGAGATGCTAAAAGCATACCTTCCATAAAATCTATTAGAGAAAAAATTCAAGAATTAAACCAGCATATTCTTCCAAAAGACGTAAAAATTGTTCCTATTTATGAAAGAGGTAAATTAATCGATACGGTAGTACATAAAGTGGCAGAGATTGCTTTAGTAGGAATTGCTTTAGTATTTTTGTCTGTTTTTATTTTTCTTGGAGATTTTATAACTGCGTTCTTAGTGTCTGCAATCGTTCCTATGTCTTTGATAATAGCCCTTGGAATTATGGCTATAAGAGGAGAATCTGCTAACTTTCTATCTATTGCAGCAATAGATTTTGGTATCTTAGCTGATATTTCTCTATTGTTTGTAGAAAGCTATCTTGCAAACTCTACAAAGTTTGGTGTAGGAAGAAGGGCTTTAATGAGCGCCACAGATGACGTTGGCAAGTTCTTGCTTTTATCAATAGCTATAATTGGCATATCATTTATTCCTGTATTTTTAATGGAAGGTGCAGAAAAACGCATATTCTCTCCAATGGTTCAAACCTACTTATATGCTATAACAGCGGTTATTTTCCTTACATTTACATTTTTAATAGCAGCATTATTCTTATTTATAAAATCTCCAAAGCACGAAACTAAGTTTGTAGCCATTTTAGAACATTTTTACGAAAAATTATTGCACAGTTTAATAAAAGTAAAAATCAAAACCATTAGCTTAGTGCTTATAATCATAACAGTTATTACTCTACTTCTGATAAAAAACCTTGGAATTCAATTTATACCAAAGATGGATGAAGGTAATATATATATTCGTATAATCTTTCCGTACTCAATTTCACTATCCCAAACTTATGAGAATGCAAAAAAGGTTAGAGATACTTTAATTAAATATCCAGAGATTAAGACAATAGAGTTTCAAGTTGGAAGACCGGAGGATGGAACTGACCCAACGGGACCTTTTAACTCAGAATATTTCATAGACTTAAAGCCATACAATGAATGGAAAAATTTCCATACTAAGGAAGAGCTTGAAAATGCCATTAGAAGAGATTTAAAAAATTTGTTCCCAAACGCAGATATAAACGTGTCTCAGTATATAGAGGATAACTTGGAGGAAGTTTTAACCGGCGTAAAAGGTGAGAATGCCGTCAAGATTTTTGGAGATGATCTGTATAAGTTAGAAAGCTTGGCTGAGGAAGTTGAAAAAAGAATTGCTACTGTACCGGGCATAGTAGATGTTGGTATTTTTAGAGAGATAGGTCAGCCAAACTTAGTGATAGAAGCAGATAGAGAAAAATTAGCTTTATATGGTTTGTCCGTTGAAGAGTTAATGGATACTGTTTCTGCGGCTCTTGGGGGAAAAGAAGCAACCCAAGTTATCGAAGGAGATAAAAGATTTTCTTTAATTGTAGTCCTACCCGAACAGATAAGACAGAATGTTTCCAACATTGGAGATATCCCGGTAGCTCTTCCTAATGGATCTTATGTAAAACTCTCTTCTGTAGCCAATATTAAATTTGATACCGGAGCTTCTTTCATTTATAGAGAAAACTACAAAAGATACATACCGATCAAGTTTAGCGTTATCTCCGAAGACTTAGCAGGCACAGTAGCAAAAGCACAAGAAAAAGTACAAGATATAAAACTTCCAGAAGGGTACTTTATAGAATGGGCAGGACAGTTTAAAAGCTTAGTAGAAGCTCTGCATAGATTAGTTATTTCTGGATTAGTAGCAGTATTTGCATTATTTATTTTCCTTTATATAGTAAATCGATCAATCAGAAATACGCTGATTTCAATGCTTGGTATACTTTTTGCATTCTTCGGAGGGTCATTAAGCTTGTTTGCTACCGGTTATCCAATAAGCTTATCTGCAATAGTTGGGTTTGTATCAATCTTAGGGATTTCCATATTAAACATTTCTTTTATTATGGCATCTTATAAGATGCATATTCTTAATGGAATTAGTGTGGATGAATCAGCAAAATTAGCTTCAAAAGAGAAGTTCAGGGCAGTTCTTTTAAGTAGCTTTACAGCATCCTTAGGACTGCTCCCGACAGCATTATCTCAAGGTGTAGGTAGTCAAATTCAAAAACCATTAGCTATTGTTGTAGTAGGTGGTATGCTAATATCTGGCTTGTTAATAATTTTAATCATTCCGCCACTTTTAAAATATAGTGAAGTTAAAGAAGTTTAAAAAAATTTTGTACAAGATTCTTTTCTTGGTATAGATTGTGAAAAATTAATAAACGTTTTTGTATTTCAACAATTGCCAGTACACAATAGCTAAAAAGAGTTTAAAAAATTCTCGTAAGCTTACTTTTCCTTGCCATCCAGCAGCAAAGTGAAGAATCTTATTTTTTAATGTTTTTTGAAAAGAAAGAAAAAGAGGAGATTCTTCTCCGGCTGCAGAATGACGATGCTGTCTTTCAAAGCAACCCAAAGGTGATGAATGTTGTGGCAATTCAAGAATTGCCAGTATGCAATAGTTAAGGAGAAAGAATTATTCTAAAGTTTTTTACCCATTACTTTAGAAGTCATCCAGCAGCAAAGTTATGAATTTTATAGTTCTTATTTTTTTAATTTTCCCAAACCGGTATGACTTATACAATAAATTTACAAGCTTAAAAAAATCCTGTATAATATTACAGAATTAAATATAATGGAGGAGCAAATGGAACAACATGTCATAATGGCTCTTATAGTGTTAATAGTGGTTCCGATTATATTTACCATTTTTGCAAAAAAACCATCATTAATACCGACACCTATTCAAAACGTATTTGAGATATACATAGAGTTTATAGATAATCTTATAAAGGAAAATATGGGTGAAAAAGGTAGAAAGTACTTTCCATTGATAGCATCAATTGGATTGTTTGTATTCTTTGGAAACTTGCTTGGAATTATACCGGGTTTAGAATCTCCAACAGCCAACTTAAATACAACAATGGCTCTTGCTCTTTTGGTGTTCTTCATATACAACTTTGAAGGCATTAGAGAAAATGGTATTGGCTACTTTAAGCACTTTTTAGGTCCTGTTCCTGCAATGGCTCCGGTTTTTGTTATCATAGAACTTCTTAGCCATCTTAGCAGACCAGTAACATTGGCTCTTCGTCTTTTTGCAAACATGACAGGTGGTGAGCTTATAAGCGTAGTTTTAATCATGCTTGTCCCATTCTTAATTCCAATGCCAGTTATGCTAATTCACTTAATAGCTGTATTCTTACAAACATACGTTTTTGTAGTCTTGACAACTGTTTACATCGCCGGTGCTATTACTCATGCTGAACACTAATGGAGGATAATAATGGTTGAAATAAAAAAGATTTTTATAAACTTCCAGTTTAATAATATCTCTTTAAAAGCTTTAGAAATTGCAAAAGACTTAGCTAATAAATATAATAGTCAGCTTATCATTTTCCATGAAATAGAAGATGTGTATATGATGAAAAAATTTGCAGTAAGCTTTGGATTACCTGTTTCACCGGATCTTGAAGAAAAAAATAAAGCCTCTGCTAAAAGTAGGATAGAAGACTTATTAACTGATTTTTCTAAGGATGTTAAAATAATAGTTGACATATCAGAAAGTGTAAAAAATTCACTTCCAAAAGTTGTTAAAGAGGAAAGCCCAGATTTGGTTATAATAACGGAAGATTATGAATACTTAGCTAAAAAAATAGAATCAAATGTCTTTATTGTAAAAAAATAATTACTTATAGGAGGTTGTATTAATAATGGTTAAGTTCTCAAAAGTGTTGATGTTGATGGTTTTAGCAGGAACGGTTTCTGCTGCGTTTGCTGCAGAAGGTGACCCAATGGCAAGAGCTGTATTTTACGGTGCGTTAGCTATCGGTGCTGGCGTTGCTATCGGTGCAGCAGCAGGCGGTGGTGCTGCCGGTCTTGGTAATGCGATCAGAGGTGTTCTTGAAGGAATGGCAAGAAACCCTAACATGGGTCCAAAATTATTGACAACTATGTTCATTGGTATGGCATTAATAGAAACATTCGTTCTCTATGCATTACTTATCGCAATTATCTTCATCTTTACCGGTATTTTTGATTCAAAAGCAGGTTTCTAAGATAAATTTTAGCTTAAAAAATTGTTGGCAGCCATAAAGGGCTGCCTTATTTTATTTTTGTAGGAGGTGTATAAGAATGGCAAATGAAAAAGCTAAATCACACTTATCAAACAAGAAAAGAAAAAGAAAATCAGGATTTCTTGCAAGAATGAGAACTAAATCCGGAAGAAAGATCTTAGCAAGAAGAAGGGCTAAAGGAAGAAAGCGCATCGCTATCAAGTAAATGATCACATTAAAAAAAAAGACATACAAAATGTTTTTTCTAAAAAACAAATTGTAGATAATGAAGATTTTTTAGTGGTTTACCTGAAAAACGATCAAGAAAAATCAAGGTATGCTTTTGTAACTTCAAAAAAAAACTTTAAAAAATCCGTAGATAGAAATAGAGCAAAAAGACTACTAAGAGAAGCCGTAAGGCTTCGTCTTAATTTATTAGATGATCTTAAATACGACATGATTTTTATAGCAAAAAAAAGTATTTTAAATAAAAAAGTTTATGATATTCTATCTCAAATTGATGCTGTAATAGGAAAGCTAAAAAATAATGATTAAAAAATTGTTTATCAACGTAATAAGATTTTATCAAAAATACATCTCACCTATTAAAGGGCAAAGTTGTAGATTTCACCCAACTTGCTCAGAGTATGCAGTTTTATCTATCGAAAAGTATGGAATTATAAAAGGCACATTAAAAGCCATCTGGAGAATACTAAGATGTAATCCATTTTCAAAGGGTGGCGTTGATTATCCTTAAAACATTAGAGGTGAAAAGATGGAACAACAAGATATGCAAAAGAGATTTATGATATTTTTTGGAGCAGTTGCACTACTACTGATATCTTTTTCCTTAATTAATCAATATTTTTTTAAAGACAACACTCAAAATCAAAAAAATCAAACTCAGCAAACCCAAAAAGAGGCTGCAGCTCCTATTAAACAAGTTAGCGGTAGTTATGACCTTGTCTTATCCGGTGAAAGGGTTAATGTTGATAATTTAAAAGATATAGTTAGAATTAAAACAAAGGAAGGCTATGTAGAGTTTAGTAATATCGGCGGTAGAATAGTATCAGCTTTTGATAACAGATATAATATCGACATTGTTCCTGAATTTTCTAAATCTAATAAAGTTTTCCCGGGAGAAATCATAACCACAAATACAAATATTACAAAACTTTTAAACTTTTCAAAATACGAATCAAAAATACAAGATAATAAAATCTCATTTTACTTAAAAAATGAAAATATAGAAGTTGAAAAAACTTATACAATTAACGATGATAATACTATAACAGTAGACATTAAAACCAAAGGTCTTGAAAGTGTAGGATTAGCATATTTAACAGGTATAACTTTAAAATCTGAGGGAACTTTTGGACACAATGGACCTATAATCAAGACTGACAAGGAAATTATAAAAATAAACAATGATATTAATACTATTCAAACAATCAGAGACAAAATACTTTGGGCTGGTCAAGAAAATAAATATTTTATGCAGATTCTGTCTATTAAAGGTGGTATAAACACTGTTTATATAGTTCCGGTTGCAAAAGATACTACCGTTGTTTTAACTGAAATCCCGGCATCGTTTGAAGGTTTTAATTATTTAGGTCCAAAACTTTACTCACTTTTTGGAGAAATTACAGATAAGTATAAAAAGCTTTGGAATGTAGATTTAGATTTAAGAAGTTCTATTGATTTTGGCTTCTTTGGCATTCTTGGAAAACCTCTATTCTTACTGCTTCATTTTATATATGACTTTATCCATAACTGGGGGTTGGCAATCATTGTCTTAACTGTATTATTAAGGATTGTATTATTCCCGCTTAATCACAAATCTCTAAAAGCAATGAAAAAAATGGCAGACCTTGCTCCAGAAATGGAAAAACTTAAGAAAAAATACGCAAAAGACCCACAAAAACTACAAGAAGAAATTATGAAGCTGTATGCAGAAGCCGGTGTGAACCCAATGAGTGGATGTTTGCCAATTCTTGCTCAAATTCCTATATTCATAGCATTGTACAATGTTTTAATGGTAACAGTTGAGTTAAAAAATGCTCCGTTTATGCTTTGGATAAAAGACCTTTCAGATAAAGACCCTTACTATGTTTTACCAATCTTAATGGGACTGTCAATGGTTGCTCAGCAGTTTATAACTCCAAGCTCTGATAAAAATCAAAGAATGATCATGTATATTATGGCTGGTGTGTTTACATTTATGTTTATGAATTTTCCATCAGGGCTTGTTTTATACTGGCTAACGAATAATATATTAGGATTAATTCAAAGTGTTATTGTTAACAAATCAATGAAAAAATGAACAAAGATACAATCGTAGCAAACGCAACCCCACTAATTCCGTCAGCAATTTCAATAGTTAGGATTAGTGGGGATAAGGCTTTAGAAATAGGTAGAAAAATATTCTCTTTGCCGGAAAAAATAACTCCAAGAAAAGCTTATTTTGGTAAAATTTTTAACCATAAAGGTGAAGTTATTGACGAAGGTTTATTCGTATACTTTCAAAAGCCAAAAAGCTTTACCGGTGAAGACCTTGTAGAGATTTACCCCCACGGAAGCGTTCCGGTTGTAAAAAGCATATTAGAAGCTTGTTTTATGTATGGTGCAAGATTAGCAAGACCGGGTGAATTTACAGAAAGAGCTTTTTTAAATGGAAAAATTGATTTATTGCAAGCAGAAGCTATAGCAGACCTAATCAATGCAAAATCTGAAAGAGCAGCAAAAATTGCAGTCTCTATTCTGGAAGGAAAATTATCTAAACAGATAAACACTTTAAGAGAAAAGCTAATAAATCTTATATCCTTGATAGAAGCTGAGATCAATTTTCCTGAAGATGTTGAAGAGATAGACAGTAGTCTTATTATTTCTCAGTTAGAAGAGGTAAAATCTCAAATAGATAAACTTTTAGCAAGCTATAAAAAAGGAAATCTTATAAAAGAAGGCATTAAGCTTGCAATCGTTGGAAGACCAAATGTTGGAAAATCATCTTTATTTAATGTACTTGTTGGCTATGAAAGAGCAATAGTTTCTGAAATACAAGGAACTACAAGAGATTTTATAGAAGAAAGTCTTAAAATAAGAGATATTCCGGTTATTTTACTTGATACAGCTGGACTTAGAGATACAGAAGATAAAATAGAAAAAATAGGCATAGAAAAAGCACAAGAGAAAATAAATGAAGCTGATATTATCTTATTCGTGATAGATGCATCTTCCGGTTTTACAGAGGAAGATAAAAAAATTTATGATAAAATTAAAGATAAGCCACATATAATTGTAGTAAATAAATCCGATTTAAACAACAAACCTATTGATTTTTTTGAAAAATATGATAACATTGTATATACAAGTGTTATAAACAATCAAGGAATAAAAGAGTTAGAAGAAAAAATCATAACATCCTTAGGAATCATAGAAAAAGAAGATGATCTTTTCATAAACCTAAGACAATCAACTTTACTAAAGCAAGCAAAAGAAAAAATAGAGGAAATAGAAAATCATATTGACTTTTTAATCAATAATAAAGAAATATTAATGATTTACATTCAAGAAGCTTTAAATTGCTTAGACGAAGTCGTAGGGGCTATATCAACAGAAGATGTTTTAGATAATATCTTTAGTAAATTCTGCATAGGTAAATAATCAACTAACTAAAGGAGGTCTCATGGTAGACTTATCAACCATCACACCTGAGTCATTGAAGGAAAAAACATTAGTAGAGTTAAAAAAAATAGCTGAAGAGCTCGGTGTAGAAAAGATATCAGGGCTAAAAAAAGATGAGCTTATAGGAAAAATCATAGAGAAAAAGGAAGAAAAAGAAGGTTTAGTTAAGATAAATGGTGTTTTAGAAATCCTTCCTGAAGGTTTTGGATTTATTAGATTTCTTGAAAACAATTACGCACCAAGTCCACAAGATATATATGTCTCACCTTCTCAGATAAAAAGATTTGGACTTAAAACCGGAGATACAATTATTGGAGTAGCAAGAAATCCTAAGGAAGGTGAAAAATACAGAGCATTAGTTAGAATAGATAGGGTCGGAAGTCTTTCTGTAGAAGATTTAAAGAAAAGACCATCTTTTGATAAGCTTATTCCATATCACCCAACGGAAAGATTGAATTTAGAATACGACCCATCTGATTTATCAACCAGGGTTGTTGGTCTTGTAGCGCCTATTGGTAAAGGTCAAAGAGGGTTGATAGTTGCACCGCCTAAAGCTGGTAAAACAGTTTTAATCCAAAGAATAGCAAAAGCTATAATAAAGAACCATCCAGAAATTCATTTAATAATCCTTCTTATAGATGAAAGACCTGAAGAAGTTACAGAAATGAGAAGAATAGTAGGCTCTGGGGCGGAAGTGGTAGCATCGACTTTTGATGAACCCCCAGAAAGACACATACAGATCTCTGAGCTTGTGATTGAAAAAGCAAAAAGGATCGTAGAAGAAGGTAGAGATGTTGTAATCTTGCTTGACTCAATGACAAGGCTTGCAAGAGCTTCAAACGCTATTACACCACCATCCGGTAGAGTTTTATCCGGTGGTATTGAAGCAACGGCATTACAAAGACCTAAAAAATTCTTTGGAGCAGCTCGTAATATAGAAAATGGCGGAAGTCTCACAATTCTTGCCACAGCTCTTGTGGAAACCGGCTCAAGAATGGACGATGTGATATTTGAAGAGTTTAAAGGAACTGGTAATATGGAGCTTTACTTAGATAGAAGATTGATGGAAAGAAGAATCTTCCCGGCTATAAATATAAGCAAGTCTGGAACAAGAAAAGAGGAGCTTTTACTGGAAGACTGGCAACTGCAAAGATTATGGATATTACGTAAATTCTTATCTACAATGGATGAAGTTGAAGCAATGGAATTTCTGTTAAGCAAACTTTCCAAATTTAAGACAAATGATGAGTTTTTAAAATCCATGAACGCTTGAGAATGAATACAGTATAAAAAATTGTTGACTTCTTGCTTTCTCGTCTACTTACTGAGAGTGCTCCAAAATTACTGTAAGTTGTATAATGTATATGTAAAATTAAAATGAGCTTGCTTTTATTCGTCATCCTGAGGATGAAGTCCGAAGGATCTCCTCTTTTGATTTTTTAACTTGAAAAGGAAAACATGAGATTCTTTGCCGGCTGCAGAATGACGGTGTTGGTTTTTTCAAGCATTCTACTGTAAAGCATTCTTTTTTGTAATATTCTTATGATAGAATAAATTTTTAATATTAGCTATTTTGGAGATTTAAATGGCTTACGTGATAGATTATGAGCTATTGGAAAAGTTAGAACAAAAAGTAGGCAAAGAAGAGGCTAAAAAGATTGCACAAACTATTGAACTGATTTATAACGAACTTGATAAAAAATCAGAAAGCTTAGCACAACAGAAAAAGCTTGAGCTTAAAGACGAGCTTACGAAAGAACTTGCTACAAAGGCTGATTTGGAAATATTAAAAACAGAATTAGAAGCTAAGATAGAAATAAGTCATAAAGAGCTTGAAGCAAAGATAGATAAAGAAGTGTTAAAATTGCAAAACGATATACAGAAGCTTGATAAAAAGTTTACAACGATGTTCATAATCTTAGCTTTTTTAATCATCTTCATAAACAAAGATGCGATAGATTTAATAATCAAACTTTTACCATTTACAAAATAGTTGTTTCTCTATAATCATAACAATATGATTTGTCGAACGTAGCAAAAAACAGGATTTATACTTCATATTCATCAATTCCTTCCAAGAGAGTTTTCCAAAATTTTTGTAAGTTTATCTTTTTGTCATCCTGAACGTAGCGAAGGATCTCATTTTTTAATGTTTTTTAAAAAGAAAAACGGGAGATTCTTCGCACGGCTGTAGGACTACGGTGTGGATTTTTACAAGCAGTCTCATCATAGCAAAAACACGGGTTTTATTCTTCTACGTTCATCAATTCCTTCCAAACATTCTAATATCTTTATATTCAAATATCTTAATAAAAATATGTATTTGACAATAATTTAGATTGGTATTAAAATTATTTTTGAAACTTATTCATGAAGATGGATAGAAGATTTTTTTAAAGCTCTCGTGCGGTATTTTGGTTGTTGCTTTGTTGTTAAGCGTAGGTCAAACTTTACCTATGCCAAGGAGACAAACCACAAAGCTTACATAGAATGAATGGGCAAAATGATTATGGAGAGAGATATTTGGATAAACTGTTCCATTTGGGACAAAAAATGTTCCATTTGGGACATAGGTTTTTGTCATAACAAGCATTTAAGCCTCTCGAAAATTGGCATAGAATTTGTATTAAAATTTTTTAACAAAAAGATGGGAGGTGCACAACAGTTGCTATTTTCTGTAAAAAAGTGTAAAAAAATGTATATTGACAATACAAAAACAAAAAAGTGTAGAATTGTAAATAGCAAGAAAAGAGAGTGATTAAAGATGACAACACTCCAATGTTTACTTGAATTTCAGAATACGCAAAATAAAAAAACAGTATTAGATTTAATGCGTAGATTCTCATCTGCTATGAGATATGCATATCAAAGATTGTTAGAAGGTGAAAAAAGAAAAGACCTAAAAAAGACACTACCAAAACTATTTAACATAAACACAAGATACTCAGATGATGCAATACTCTTAGCACAATCCACTATCTCATCATGCAAAGAAAGAGGTCAAAATCCAAAAAAACTTATATTTGGCTCAAGAAAAGTATTTGAGCAATTAAAGAAAAACCATTTAACAGGAAAAAGAAGAAGACAGTTAAAAGCAAAATGGAAAGAAAGCAGACAGGGAAATTTATATTCAAGAGGAGATAAATCAAAGCAGGGAAATCTGAATTTAAGATTTCAGTGGATTAATAATGAGCTTTATTTAAGAATAAATACAGGAGACAGACAATATATCTATGCAAAAGTAATTAGAGACGTTAAGAGAAAAAATGATAAATGGATAAATTTTATGTTTATGCTGGAAAATGCATATAAATACAAAGAATGGTTTCCATATTCAGTCAGACTAAAAGTAAAAAACGGTAATCTATATGCTTTTATATCCATAGAAGAAAAACTACCACCTATAAA
>NZ_JAPYVU010000039.1 GCF_028276765.1 Sulfurihydrogenibium sp. | reverse complement strand
TAAAATAAAGATTAGAGTTTTGCATTTTTACCTCCTTGGTGGAATTTTTGCTATTACAATTTTAACTGCCACCAAGGAGTTTTTTTAGATGTTTTATTTATATTTGAATTTCTCACCCAAAGTGTATAAAATAAATATTGAAAAAATTTTTAAGGAGGGATTTGTCATGGTTAAAACCAATCAAAAGGGTTTCACGCTCTTGGAGCTAGCCATAGTGCTAGTGATCATCGGTATCATCTTAGGTGCCATCCTAAAGGGTCAGGAGCTTATTAACAACGCAAAAGCAAAAAGGCTCCTAAACGACACAAAAGGCTTAGCTACTCTACAGTACACATTCTACGACAGATACGGCAGATTTGCAGGAGATTGTGATAACAATGGGGCTATTGATATGTATGCAAGTGATGCTATTGTTCCTCAAAGTTTTGGTGCGACTTCTTATGGTTTTTGCTATAATCCAAATTCTCCTACAGCAGACGCTACCCCAGATCCTCAATGGAAAGAGTTAGGACAAGCACAGCTTGTTAGCTTCTCAAACGCAAGAGAAGTTGCAAGAAACCCTTACAGTGGCGCACTTTATGCTGCTTCAACACATGATAAAAATTATACATACTATAACGTAATAGTTGCTACACAAGTTCCGTGTTATGCTGCTAAAGTTGTAGACCAAGCGATTGATGGTAGTTTAGATGCAAATAATGGAAATGTAAGAATTCTCAAGGGAACCAATTTTGGTGGTGATGGTACTGGTACTGGTGATGCTACCAAACCTGCAGAATGGGATTGCGATTCAGAACAACAACTTGTAGCTTATGTGTACTTCTTTGACAGAAGACCTAACTAATAAATCAGCTTAGGGCTGTAAAAATGGCTAAGCCTTTCTCTCTACCCCTTCCTAAGTGGAAGGGGTTTTCTCCTTCTTCAAAAGAAAAGGATATAATCCTTATCTATCCAACTTCTGTATTAAAATACAGTTTATCCTTGGATAAGACCATCTCTTTAAAAAAAAAGAAGACCTAACACATCAATTTTCTGAAAACCAAGACTTATCGAAGTTTATAGACAAAGATGCTTACATTGGAGTATTTGAAGAAGAGTTTAACATTCAAAAAGTATTAGTGCCAAATCTAAAAAATAAAAAACTTATAAAAAAATTAATCTTAAAAGAAGTATATGGACAGCTAATTCCGGGTGAAAAATACACAATCAAATATCTGACTCCTGATACAAAAACTCAAGATAAAGAGTTTTTCGTTTATGTATACCAAGAAAACAAATTCTATAATCATATAAAAGATGAATCAAAGTATAAATACATAAAATTATATACACTTATACATTTTGCACTACTGCCTTATAATGGAAATAAGGATAAAGTTATACATTTTTACGCTGATAAAAACTATATATACTGTATATTTTCACACAACGGAGTTGTAAAATTTATAAGAACTGTAGCGGTTGATGTAAATTTAATAGAAAGCAGTTTTTATGAAAATCTAACGCTGACTTATAACTATATCACAAGAGCTTTTGAGACACCTGATTATGTCTTAATTTCCGGAGAAATACTAAACTATGAGAATGTTATTGAAAATTTTTATACATCTTTTTATGCCAAAATAGCATGTATAAATCCGGATTACTACAAAATAGATAGAGAGCAGCTGAATGATTTAATTATACCGGTAGGACTACTTAATCTAAATCAAAATTACGATTTTACACCTGAAAACGTAATAAAGAATGTAAATTTCGCAAAAGCTTTAGATTTTTCTTCAGTTATTTTATCCTTAGGTGTAATATACCTTTTTGTCACCAACTTAAATTTAGCTAAACAATCATTGGATAATTATTTCACAATTCAAAACTTATTAGAAGACAATAAAAATGTAGAAAATAGGCTTGAAAATATACTGAAAGAAAAAAATTTGGATTACATCAGCCAAATATTAAGTTTAGAGGAAAAAAGGTCTAATAATATATCGGCAATATATTTAATAGAAAAGTTGAAAGACTATTTAAACCTAAACTATTCTTCTTTAGACTTTTCCTATGAAAATGGCAAGGCTGTTTATAATATAACATATGAAAAAACTTTTAAAACATTAGTTGAGCTTGAAAAGTACAGCGATTCTCTGGTTAAAATTAAAGATATAACTATAAAAACCGAAAAAGATCTAAAGCAAAAAAAACTGATTGTAAAGGTAAGAATTGAAAAGCAGATTAAATAGCAGAAAAAAAATACTGCTGATTTCATTAGCGGTCTTAACCGCGGTTCAGATGCTATTGTTAAACTTTCTCGACAGATTAAATAAAAAATTAGATGAAAAACGTTTAAACTTAGAAAGGGTTAACAGGGACCTTAAAGAAAGTTTTAACTTTGCAAAAAAAATAAGATATGATTATCCAATTTATAAAAAAGATGAAGCTAAATATTTAGTGCTAAAAAAATTAGATGAATTATCAAAAAGCTGTAGCTTAGAGATTTTGGAGATAAAAGAATCAGGTTTGTCTATTACGGCCAAATTTAAAGTAACTATGGAAAATCCTAAGAGTGCTGATGTAGAAAAGATTTTAAGCCAGATAAACAGCACCTACCCTTATGTATACATTAATAAATTTGAAATAACCAACAGTAGCGATAAAGTAAACTTAAATTTAGAGGGTATGGTTGAAAATGGATTTAGCAAGTAAGTTTGACATAGGTAAAGATGGTTTTATGTTTCTTGGATTGGTTGCTTTTGCTATTATTATTAGCTATCCAATTTCTGGATATATTTCAGACAAGATAATTGAAAAAGTAGAATTTAAATCATTAAGTCAAAATTATCAAACGTATGATAAATTAAAACAAGTTTATATTTTGCAATCTAAAATAAAACCTTCTCAGTTAGATGCAAATTACATATTAAAAGTTGCCAATATACCAGCAACAAAAAACATTAAAAGCGATAGCAAAGATATAAAGCAATTGCCAGACCTAAAAGAATTGGTAAAAAAAATACCTCCCCCTAATGCTAATAATACTCTTGAAACTAATCAAATTAAATTACAGTCTATTTTTATATCTAAATTAGAGAGTTTTGTGATAATAAACAACACCATTCTTAAAGAAGGACAGCAAATTCAAAATTACAAAATTATAAAAATTTTCGAAGATAAAGTAGAACTAAAAAATATAAAGACGGGTGAAACAAGATGGTTAAAATTATTTCAGTAATATTTATTATATTTTTTATATTCATACTTTCAGTTAAAGCTGACGAGAAAGTTAATGACCCTATTGCTGATTTAATAACAAACACGACTGATGAAGAATTTATAAAAATAGCCTTCACAAAAAAAGATATTCCTAAAAAAGATATAGATAATATAAAACAGCATGTTGTTAGCTTTTCCGGTGATAATGTTCCGTTAAAAATGGTTTTATATGCTATCCTTAAAGGTACGCCTTATAATGTTATCTTTGCTCCAGATGTTGATAGTAATAAAGCAATTACGCTAAATTTCAAAGGTATAAATCTAAAAGATGCTCTTGAGACTATTATGGATGTTGCTGGTTTAAGCTACGAAGTTAGAGATAAAGTTATTTATGTTAAAGGTACGATCACGAAAATCTATAAATTGCCTTATATAAAAACTGTAACAAGTTATAACTCATCACTTGGTGGAAATGTTACCGGTGGTCAAAGGGGTGGAGCTGGTGGTGGAGTTGGTACAGGTGGTGGGGGTACTACTGGTACAGGCGGTACAACAACAGCGGGCGGTGGAATCAATGGTGAGTTCCAGGTAGATTATAGTATAGATCAGAACGATTTGTTTGCTCAAATAGAAGACAATATAAAAAATATTCTTTCAAAAAATGGAAAGTATGCTTTAAATAAAACGACCGGTGTGTTGGTAGTAGAAGATACTAAGGATAGAGTTAAGCTTGTTGAAGAGTATCTTGCAAGATTAAAAAGAGAAATTGATAAGCAAGTTTTAATAGAAGCAAAAATTCTGGAAGTTTCTTTAAGTGATAGTTATTCTTTTGGCGTGGATTGGAGTAAAATAATTATGTATCCATCGGTTGTATATTCACAAACATTAAGTCTTTCTAACTCGGTAGCATCTTTAGCGGTATTGAGAAATGGTGACATTAAAGGAGTATTAAATGCCATAGCTACGTTTGGAGATATAAAAACATTATCCAATCCAAGGGTCCTTGTGCTAAATAATCAACCTGCTATTTTAACATCTGGTAGAATTATCCCATTTTGGACAAAACAGCTTAATATAGTGGGAGCAAATATAGGCGGTACCACAACTACAGCCTATCCTGTTGCAACGTATACAAGAAGAGATATTCTTGATGGTATAACTCTTGGAGTAACTCCACACATAGAAGATGATGGTGATATAATTTTAAATATTGTCCCTATATCAACTTCTATTATAGATACTAAAAAGCTTATCGATGGTGGTCAGGTCGTGGGAGAAGCTCCTATTTTGGCAGTTAAAGAAACAGGAACTATAGTTAGAGCTAAAAGCGGTGATATAATTATCATTGGTGGATTACTTGATAAGGGAGAATCAGATACAGAAACAAAAGTTCCGGTCCTTGGAGATATTCCAGTTATAGGAAACCTATTTAAACAAAAAACTGTTTCAAAATCCAGAAAAGAACTGATCATATTCATGAAAGTAGAAAAAGTAGAAAGATTTTAGCATGACAAAATTACCTATCGGTGAACTACTTAAAAAATACGGTTTTATAAACGACCAGCATCTAAGCATAGCATTAAAAATAAAAAAGTTTAGTCCTAATAAACTGCTGGGAGAAATTCTCAGAGAGCTGTCTTTCGTTTCAACAACAGATATAGCATTTGCCTTAGCTAAGCAAAGCGGTAAAGAATACTTAAACCTCAATGAAGTAATTCCTAATCCAGAAACTTTAAAACTTATACCAAAAGATACGGCACTACAGTTTAACCTTCTTCCAATAAATCATGATGATAAAACTATTAATATTTGTCTGTCTGACCCTTATAACATAGTAGCTATCGACCTTGTTAAAAGAAGAACAAAGCTTGAACCTAACATATATGTTGGTGATGAAAACCTTATTTTAAAATCTATCCAAACATACTATTCTCTCATAGAAAATCCTTTAGAGAAACAGTTTGAAAATCTGCTATCCAAATCTCTTTCTGACGGCATTGGAAATACAGCACCTGAATTTGTGGATTTTATAATAAATAGTGGAATTATAAACAGAGCTTCGGATATACATATTACACCTGAAAACCTATCTTCTAATGTATTTTACAGAATAGATGGAATAATGCAACATTTTTACGCACTGCCGATGGATTTTCATCCATACTTAGTATCAAGAATCAAGATTCTATCAAACCTTGATATTGCTGAACAAAGGCTCCCTCAAGACGGAAGCTTTACTCATAAATTTTTGAGCGAAGAGTTTGACCTGAGGGTATCAACAGTTCCAACAGCTTTTGGCGAAAATGTTGTTTTAAGAATCCTTTCTAAGAATATATCTATTTTTAACTTAGAAAATCTTGGATTTGAAAATTTTCAGGTCAACCTGCTAAAAAAACATTTTAATAAATCTATGGGAATACTTCTTCTTACAGGACCCACAGGGTCTGGTAAAACAACTACGCTTTATTCTGCACTAAGAAGAATAAATATTCTAAACAGGAACGTCGTTACTGTTGAAGACCCAATTGAATACAAGTTTCCTTTTATAAAACAGACACAAATAAACGAAAGGGCTGGCTATACATTTTCAAGGGCTATTAGGTCTTTTCTAAGACAGGACCCTGATGTAATTCTAATAGGAGAGATTAGAGACTTAGAAACAGCAGAAATGGCAGTAAGAGCATCTATGACAGGTCATTTAGTTTTATCTACTCTTCACACGAACGATGCGGTAGGAGCAATACCAAGACTGGAAGATATAGGAATCAAGCCATTTTTAATTGCATCATCTTTAAATGCAATTGTTTCTCAAAGACTAATTAGAAAGGTATGTCCATCATGTAAAGTAGGGTATAAGATAAGCATTGAAAATTTAGCTAAAGTATTAGGACTCTCTGTAGAAACTATCAAAAAGTATGTTAAGAATGAGGAAGTCGTTATTGCTAAGGGCAAGGGTTGTTCTCACTGTAATAATACAGGATACTTAGGCAGGACAATTTTAGCCGAAATTCTGGAAATAGATGAAGAAATATCTTCAGCTATAGCTGAATCTAAAAACATAAATTACATAAAGAAATTAGCTATAGAAAAAGGCATGATTCCAATAAAAGAAATCGGTTTGATTAAAATTTTAAAACGTATAACGACGATCGAAGAGATAAATAGGGTAGTTGGATAATGCCTTACTACAACATTGAAGCAGTAGATAGAGAAGGTAATGTAATAAAAAAAGTCATAGAAGTAGAAAACGAGATAGATATAAAAGATTTACTACAAAGGGACGGATTATTCCTTGTTGATTATAAGCCGGCGTCTGATTTCATAGTTAAGTTAAAAAAAATAAATCCATTTAAAAGAAAAAAAATTAAAGCGGTTGAAATTGTTGAGTTATTTGAAAATTTACATTTGATGATAAAAGCCGGTGTCCCTGTAAGCGTAGCAATTAATGACCTTTCTAAGGAAATGCAAAATAAACATCTAAAATTTATATTGGAAGATATATACAAAATAATCACATCTGGCGGTAGTCTGTATGAAGGTTTTAGTAAATATAAAAATGTATTTGGCGATGTTATTTTAACTTTGGTAAAAGTTGGAGAAGAAACCGGAGGATTAGAAAAAGTTTTAAAAGATGCTGCTGTTTATCTAAAAAGAATCGAAGATATAAAAGCAAAAACAAAGCAAGCATTAATATATCCATCTTTTACGTTTGTTGCGGTTTTAGGTTCTATGATTTTTTGGATGGTGTATGTTTTACCAAAAATGTTAGAAGCTTTTCAAAATTTTAACATCGACCTTCCTATTACCACAAGAATTTTAATATGGATGTCTGAATTTACGCGGAAGTATATCGTATTCATTATAATCTTTATTGTTTTATTTTTTGCAGTTCTTAAAATTTTGCGAAAAAATAATAGGGAAATAAAGTTTCATACAGATAGAATATTATTAAAACTTCCCGTAATTGGAATTATTTTAACATATTTTAATTATGCATTTATTTCCGAATACATGATGCTGATGGTAAAAGCCGGAGTAAATCTTTCGAGAATATTAGAAGTTTTAGGGAATTCTCTTGGAAATGAGGTATTCAAAAGAGGTGTCATAAATGCCAGAGGTCTTATTATAGGTGGTGAGAGTCTTTCTGAAGCTTTTAGAAAACAAAATCTTTATTCTCCCATGATAATCAGGATGTTAAATGTTGGTGAAAATACAGGACAGCTTGAGGAACAATTAAGCTATATATCAAATTATTACTACGAAAAGGTTGACTATATCTCTCAAAATATTGCAAAAATGATAGAGCCGCTGCTTATTTCTTTTGTTGGTATATTCATGCTAATAATTATTTTGGGATTAATGGGTCCTATTTATAATTTAATTTCTGTTGTTGGAAAAAGCCAATAACGTGAGAGTTGAAGCTTGAGACTGTTTCAAAAATCCATATCGTCATTCTGCAGCCGGCGAAGAATAATCTCATGTTTTTTTCAAGTCAAAAAATCAAAAAGAAGATCCTTCGGTTTACAGCCTCAGGATGAAACAGAAAGGTAAGTTTAAGAAAATTTTAGAATAACCTTATTCTACAGCTGACAAAAATTTCTTATTTTTATTGAATTTTTCGTTCAAAGTGTCTATATTAATTAGAAGAAACGTTAATTATATTAGGCGTGTTTACCGCAATGGAGGGATTTGCCATGAAGCAAAATAAAGGTTTTTCTCTTTTGGAAGTAGCAATAATATTGGTTATAATTGGTGTTTTACTAAGCGGAGGAATAACTTTATTTAATATACTTATAAAAAAACAGCAAACTGAAAAGCTTAAGAATAAAGTGGATGTTGTTTATGAGAATATATTAAGTTTTGTGTCAGTAAACAAGAGATTTCCAAATAACCTAAATGACTTAAACATAGATGTGCTCGACTTTGGAACAAACAATCTTTTATATAGATCTGCAACTACAACGGATATTTGTAATGAAGCTGTAGATCATCTTCTTACTGTTGATGATAGAGTAAGCGGACGTGTTAATACTAGAGTCGCTTTTATTGTATTTTCAAGAGGAGACAATAAATGTAATCAAACAGGAGATACGAGCGGAACGAATTTTACGATAGAAAGACCGGAAAATAATGTAAACTGCCTTGACAATACACCTGGAGCATCATTGCCATACGATGACATAGTTAGATATATAACGATAGATGATTTAAGGCAACAAATTTGTAGCAGTTTTACCATTACAACGACCTCCCTGCCGGATGGTGTAATGCATCAAGCTTATCCAACCGTTCAAATAGAAGCTACCAACGGAGTTAAACCTTATACATTTAGTTTAGTATCAGGAAGTGGCAGTTTGCCACCAGGTTTGACATTAAACAGTGATGGCACTATCTCTGGCACTCCAACGCAGGCAGGTACTTATAGCTTTACTATTCAGGCTACGGACAGCGATAATAAAATCGCGACTAAGAGATTTTCCATTACAATCCAGCCAAATAAGCCGAGAATTACGACAGAGTCTTTACCATATGGACAAGTTAATCAAAGTTATTGTGCTGTAGTAACAGCATCCGGAGGAAAAACTCCTTATACCTATACAGTAAGCGGACTACCACCCGAACTACATTATGATACAAACTGCGAAAGCTGTCCGACAAACGATGAAGGAAAGTGTATAAATGGAACTCCAACCCAATCAGGCAGCTTTCCTGTCAGTGTAATCGTAACAGATAGCAACGGAGATTCAGATAGTAAGACTTTAACACTTGTAATAAATCCTGAGTTAGCAAGTGGTGGAAGTGGAAGCAGCGGTAGTGGCAGTGGAAGCGGAAGCGGTGGTGGAGGTGGAGGAGGAGGTGGGGGTAGTGGAAGTGGTAGCGACCAAGTCTGTGTTTATAATAATACAGGTGCTAAAAAAGATTTTAAACTAACAGATGGTACGTGTAAAGCAATAAACGATCAAGTTGTTGCACAATGTATACAATCAACGGATACAGGAAGGTTGTATCTCTATGCTTCATCAAGTGGAAGATGTACAGGTAGTCAATTAGGTTATACGGATTATTCGTGGGCTAAAAGTAAAGATACTAATGGTGATGGAAATGTAAACTTCGAACAGGATGGCAGTATAACAGATAGATAGATTTTTTAGAATGTGATATAATATTTATCTATCTTTTGATGGCCGGGTAGCCAAGTGGTAAGGCAGGGGACTGCAAATCCCTTATGCGTGGGTTCGATTCCCACCCCGGCCTTTTTTAATTAAGCAAGAAGATTTCATAAACTTTAATCCGTCAACCATAACTATGAGAATACTGTAAAAAATTTTTGAAAGTTTCTCTTTTCTCGTCCATCTAAAAACTTAGTCGGAAGGATTTACTCTTTTAAAAAATGAGAAAAAAATAGGCAAGAAAAATATGAGATTCTTCGCTTACACTCAGAATGACGATCAAAAGGTTGATTAATTTTTAGACCTAATTAGAATTTGGAACATCCTCATTACAACCGTATACATTCTTAAATCTATAGCCATCACAACGAATTTATAAAATCTCTTAAAATCTTTTCGTGGTCAAAGACTAATTTATCAAATGGTATTTCTTCTAATTTAAAAATCTTAGCTTCTTTTGCATCATCTTTGCCGGCTGGAGTGCCGTAAGCTTTGCAGACAAAAACTACAGATACAGTATGAAATCTTGGGTCTCTTTTTGGGTCTGAATAGACACTAAAAAGTCTAACAATTTGCACATCAAGATTCGTCTCTTCTTTCATCTCTCTGATTAAAGCATTTTCAACGCTTTCGCCAATGTCAACAAAACCACCCGGTAAGGCTAAGCCATGGGGTGGATTTTTTCTTTCGATTAATACAATTCCTTTAAAATTTTCACTCTCATCAAAAACTTTAATTATTCCATCTACCGCTACGTAAGGTGTTTGAATAGCCATTTTTATTCTCCTTTCGTTATTTGATTTGAAAATTTTTTCACCGGAGTAAAGTATAACTATATATTAACTTAGGATACACGTCGGGTGAGAAATTTAATAAAAATCATGAGATTCTTCGCTCCGTTCAGAATGAGAGTGTGGATTTTTTGAACATCCTCTCACATCTCATATCTTGTTTTCTTACTTACTTAGTGTATATATCCATTACAAACTTTATGATTTTATCTTTCAACGGTAAAGATTTCATCACTTCTTTCTTTAATTTATTAAACTCTTCTTTAAATTCTGCATACTCTGGCTCTTTTACGATAAGTTCTAATTGGTCTATCAACTCTAAAGCTTCTTTATAATTTTTATTTTCTAAAAGTTCTTTAACAGCTTTCATGATAACCGGAATGTACTGTTTTTCTATTTTGAGATTGTAATCAATCTGTAGACCTTTTATAAAATTCTCTGCTGCTTCAATATTATTGCCTTCCTTAGCTTTTTGCTTTCCTATCTCAAAGTAGTATTTTGCCATATCGATGAAATAACTAATCTCTTCCGGAACTAAAATTATTGCCTTTTTCAAATTCTCTATTGCTTCTTGATAATTTCCAAGATTTGCCAAGGCATGTGCTTTATAAACATAAGCATCTACAAAATACTTATTTTTTTCTATTGTCTTATTAAATTGCTCAATAGCTGACTGATATTTACCGGCGTTATAAAAGATTTTACCAAGAGAGTAATAGTATCTATCATCTCCTTCTTGGTGAGAAACTTTTTCGAGATATTTCATTGCTTTCTCATCATTGCCGGATACAAGCTCTATCTGTGCAAGAAGAGAATAAGCTTCTTTTAGTTTTGGATTTAATTGGATTGCTTTTTCTAAATCTTTTTTAGCTTCTTCAAACTCTCCTTTTTGTATATAAACTTTGCCTCTTTCAAAATATGCATCTGCATAATCTGGCTTTAATCTAATTGCTTCTGATAGTTCAACGATTGCGACTTCTAAACTTTCTTGATTTAGGTCATGGGTTGCAACTTTACCCCTCCAATAATGAACCTCCGGAATTTCTGGGTCTAACAAAATAGCTTCATCTAACAGAGTAATTGCCATCTCAAAATTTTCATTTTCATAATGATAAATGGCTTTGCTTAATAGATGATAAGCTTCACTTGCAACACTCATTTTAAATACCTCTAAAATTTATGATACTATTTATTATAATGCTTTTTTAAAAATAATGATGAAAAAAGTGATAAAAATCATAAAAGATAACAAATATGTAAAATTCGCTATAAAAGTATTTCTTAATCTTGCATCAGTATTTATTTTTTTATCAATCATATTCTTAATTTTTTTATATGTGATTTCTAACTATAGATTAATCCTTAATCAGTTTGGGATTTTTATAGAAGATGATTGTAATTTATCGAAAAATCAATTTTATTGTAGCTATATAAAAATAACAGATAAAAAAGAATTTGACGTTAACTTAGAAAAAGTCAGCGGGGCATTTAATCTAAAAAGTTTATTTAACACAGAACCTATCTTAGACCTTGACATTGGAAATCTAAAAGGTACATATATAAATGATTTAAAAGCTCCTCCATCTAAAAAGATTGATGGAATTTTTTACACTTACCTAATTACCAATTATGTTTCAGCAAACATAAAGAATGGTGAATTTTTAGTCAAGAACATAGAAGAAAATGCAGATTTAAACATAAAGAATTTAAGCTTGTACAATATTGATAATGATATTTATGTTAAAAATGATGTTTCTATAGATTATTTAAAGTCAGGAAAAACTTATAATTTCATCATAAAAAATCAATCAAATAATCCGGCTTTGACTGTGTATCCAAATAAACTAATTACAAAAAATATATCTATTACAACATCTTACTTTAAACCGGAAAATCCAAACTTATTAATAAAACAGTTAATTTTAAACGATGACAAAACTTTTAAAATAGATGTAAATCTTAAAGCATCAAATCTTGTTTATGAGAGTTTTAATCTTTCGAATCTTAATGTTGATTTAAACATAGAAAAAAAGAAAGATGTAAAAATCTCTTTTAATGGAAATGTTGCAAAGATATTACGCGAAAATATAAGCGTTACTAATCAAAAGTTTGATGGAGAGTTAGAATTAATTGAAAAAGACAAAAAAACTTTCTTAAAAGGTAAGTTAAAAAGCAGTATTAATAATCTGATTGCTGATAATATATCACTTGGAGAGTTGAATTTAGATTTAAAATTCGATTATGATAAATCTCAAAAAATTACTGGGAAATTAAGCTCAAATTTTGCAAATGGAAGCATTGACTTTAACGAAAAAAGACTAATTTTAGACTTAAATACTTCATCAATTAAAAATGTTTTATCTCTGTTAAAACATAAAGATGAAATTCTTAGCTCTATTGACGGCTCGGCGAGTTTAAAGATTGATTATCCGTTAGACTCTAAAATCTTAAAATTTGAAATAAAATCAAACAATCCAACATTTTTAGGCTTTAAATATGAATCTTTAAGCGGCAGTGGTAATGTAGACTTAAAAAATTATAGTATGTCATTTTCTGGAAACTCCTTTTCAAAGACTTCAAAATTAGATTTTAGCGGAAGTGTAAATCAGTTTAACTTAGAAAATCCAAACTTTAAAGTTGGTTTATCATTTGATAATGCGATTCTTGAAAATCTAATGTTTTTAAAAGATATCCCGATCAAAGGAATAGTTAATGGTAACGGTGTAATTTCCGGAAATTTAAAATCTTTTGAAATAAATCTAAATGGATTGGCTAAATCTTTTAGCTATGAAGAGATTAATCTAAACAATATTAATTATTCATTAAAATTCAAAGATAAAAATCTAACTGTAAATGGAAATTATCAAAGCAATCTTAACTATGTTGTAAATGCCGATTTGAATAAGAATAAAACAGATATAAATCTTGTGCTTAAAGATTTTGACCTATCTCCCGTATATCCATTCTTGAAAAAGCATGTTGAAATTTTAAATAGATTTAATGTGTATAAATCTTCAGGAAATATTGATATATCTATTGAAAATAAGCAGTGGAATGTAAAATTAGACTTAGAAGACATAAAAGCTCAAGAAAAGGAATTTAATATACCTTTAAACATTAAACTTTCCGGAATAATAACGGAAAAATTAAAAGATTTAAAAATAACAGCTGTGGCAAATAAGTTTAATTTTAAAGATTACTTTATAGACGATTTAAATTTAGACCTAAAACTTCTAAATGATAGGTTGAATTATTCACTGAAAATAAATTCAAGTAATCTAAATGAAAAATTCAAAAACCTTAGCCTTTTAGCAGATGGATTATATTCAATTTCAGAAAATAAGATAAATGGAAATCTGTCTTCAAGTCTAAATATTCCAAATGGTAAACTAAGCTTCAGCGGAAGAATTTCTGGCGGATTAGATAAATATGACGGTAGCTTAAAAATATCCATTTTAAAAGATGGTAAAGAAACAGTCATAAATCCAAAAATAAGTGGAGACAAAGACAAATTAGTTGCAAATATTGATGGATTAAATTATGAAATAAATAAAAGAATTAAACTAAATACTGGTGATGGAATATTAATCATAAACTTTAATAAGGATGATTTTTCAAAAAGTAGTGGAATAATAGAAATAAAAGATTTTGAAATAAAGGAAAATGAACTTCCTTTAATAAAGCTAAAGGAATTAAAAGGAATTGTTAAAGATAAAAGTATTCAGTTTTCGAACCTATACTTTGAAGGCATCGCAAAAGGCTATATAAACAAGCTCATTTATAATCTTGACAATGAAATGTTAGATATTTCAGTAAAAGGTGAACTTGATAAAAGATATATCTCTCAGTTTTTAAAGTACGTTATTTTAGACGGTAAGGTTAGTTTTGTTTATGGGTACAATGGAAAGATTGATAAGATTTTAGAAGATAGCGAATTAAATCTAATTGGTAATAATATGACCCTAAAAACTCCTTACATATCAAATATCGTGAGTATAGATAAGTTTAGTATCAAAATGAAAGATTTGTTATATATTGATATAAAGGGAGATACAAGGTCATCTTTTGGAGATAGTTATATCCAATTAAATGGGAATATAAATCCTGACACTAAGGTTGGGGCTATTAAGATAACTTCTCAGGTTCTACCGGTTAAATATCAAAACATGTTTAACGGTGTTTTAAATACAAATACAGATGTAAAAATTGAAAAAGATAAAATTCTTATAAACAGCTTAAATCAAACAACAGGAAAGATAAAAATTGAGCCTGAATTCTTTACGAAAGAATCAAAAGAAGAAAAACCTGAATTTTTGAAAAATATAAATTTAAACGTAAAAATCAATACTTTTTCTCCTATCTTTGTTGAAGGAAGCTGGGGAAAAGTTTACGCAGAAGGTAAATTAGATATCACAGGAACGGCATATAATCCTATCATAAATGGAAATATAAGAATCAATTATGGAAAGGTTGACTTTTTAAAAGTCAAATACAACGTTGATTACATTGATTTAAAAATAATAAATAATAAAGCATATGTAAACGGAAGATTATCAACGCAAGTATCCGGAACTTATATTTATGTAAATCTGTCAGGACCGGATGAAAATATAAAATATGATTTCTTCTCAACCCCACCAAAGTCAAAAGATGAAATACTTACTTTGCTATTAATAAAACAAACACCAGAACAGTTAGCATCAAGCGGTTTATTTAATATTCTTGGTGGTGTTGCAAAAATTTTATCACCGTTTAAAGAAGAAAGTGAAGAATCAGGACTGTTTGGAACAGGGTTCAATGTAAATGTTATTCCATCTTACAACCCTACACAGGGTATTACGTTTAACGTTTATGTGCAAAAATATCTTACAAGAAAAATATATATAGGCTTATCAAGACCTGTTGGAAACACTTTGAATACTTTTGGTTGGTATGAAGGTGGATATAGATTCACGGAAAGAAGTTCTTTTGTAATTAAATTCTTTGAAAACAACGCAAGGTCTGGAGAAATTACATTTACATTACCATTTGATTTTTAAAGTTGAAATTGAGTCTGCTTGTAAAAATCCGCATCAAATCCATGTCGTCATTCTGCAACCGTGCGAAGAATTTCCTACTTTTCTTTTCAAATCAAAAAATCAAAAGAGGAGATCCTTCGGACTTACGTCCTCAGGATGACGTAAAAGTAAGCTTACGAAAATTTTGGAGCACTCTTACACCATAACAAACAAATAACGATTATTAAGTTTTACAGTCAGCGAAAAATCTAATCATTTTTAGAAATTCTCACCGGATAAACATTAATTAATGATATTGATCATAGAGTTAATTTCAGAATTTAAGATATATTTATCCTAAATTAACATCAAAGGCTTGATAATGTTTGAAAAAGAAATAGAAGAACTAATTGATGAACATAAAGCAATTAATAAAGTTTTAAGAGAATTTGAAAAGAAGTTAGATAATTTTACAGTTTTAGACGCAGAAAATTTACTCAATTTTGTATTAACAGAAGTTGAAAATCATGCGATTAAAGAAGATGAGATATTCTTGCCGAAAGTCTTAAAAATTTATCCAAATTATGATGCAGAATCATTTTCTTTTGCACATTCAACTATTAGAGAGGAAGCAGATTATCTAAAACAAGCTATTAAAGATGTTAACCTTGGAAAATCTAAGGAAGACATCTTAAAGACGTATGCCAAAAAGTTGATAAGAATGATTTACGACCATTTTCTGGAGGAAGAGAATTTCTTTTTTCCAGATATAAAAAGAATCAAAGAAAAAGATGGAAAATATATCATGGAAGAAATAGATTTAAAAGAAGAAAAAGAATGGCTGTAAAGGAGATGACGTGAGTTTGATAATCTACAAACATAATTTTAATACCAAATTTTCTGATGAAAAGGTTGTCATAGAAAAAGTAGTAGATACTCAAAATGCAAGAATTTTACTATTCTTTTTAAAGAAAGGTCAGATTATAAAGTTACATCAATCACCATCTGATGTTATTTTAACTGTTTTAGAAGGTAATGGAAGGTTTTTTATTGGAAGTAAAGAAAAATACAGAGATTTAAGTCCAGGAGAGACCATACTTTACGAGCCTAATGAACCTCATGGATTTGAAGCATTAGAAAATTTAGTTGTACAAGCTATAATTACACCTATTCCAACTAAAAAGATTAGCTTGTAATGTTTTACATATCAAAGATATCAACTTACTTCTTTATATTAGGATTTTTAAATTTATTTTTATCTTTGTATTACAAATATCAAGAGAATCTTTTAAACACTGCCATTATTTCTGTATTTGGTTTTATTCTTTCAATTATATTAGGTGGACTATATCAAATATTTCCAAACTCTCAAAATGTTAAGCTTAAATATGAAAAACTTTCTTATATTGTTTTAACCCTTTTAATTTTTTCAACTGTCAGTTTTGTATTAAATCAGATTAAAATGAGCGGAATTCTAATTTTATTTGGAATTTTGATTTTCTTATTACAAATTTTTACAACTTTTAAAACCATTAAACCGCTTACTATAAGATTTATATTTGCTGGAATTTTAAATTTATTTTTCGCCAATATTATTTCTTAATCTTTATTTATATAGCAACATTTTGACTCTCAAACTTTCAATCCATACATTTACCTTAGAGTTTTATTAAACCTTGTTATTGGTGTACAATTTGCTTGGATACCGATGTTGACTATGAAAGTTTTAAATAGCGTAGTGTATAATTAATTAAAGAAAAGCAATAAAACATATGCAGAAAAAATAGGCTATTCTACAATTTTCTATTATTGGACAAAGTGTTCTTTTCAAGTCAAAAGATCAAAAGAGGAGATCCTTTGGCTTACAGCCCCAAGATGACATGGAAGGGTAAGCTTACGAGAATTTTAGAACACTCTTATACCAGTTTGAGAAAATTAAAAATTGGTTTTTGGGGAACACTCTCAATTTCTTACTCGACATATTTTTTACTTTGATTTACTAAAACCAAAATAAAACTCACTCACCATTAAGATTCATCAAATCAAAAATTTTTAAATTGTAGCTATAAAGCGTGTTTAGATAAGTCAGCTGTGCTGATTGGTAGTTATTTTCTGATTCTAATACTTCTAATGTGTTTGCTATGTTTGCTTTAAATCTTTCTGTTGATAGTCTAA
>NZ_JAPYVU010000038.1 GCF_028276765.1 Sulfurihydrogenibium sp. | reverse complement strand
TGCCAAAGAATTACAAAGAGCTGTTAAACGATACCGACTTTCTATCATACACTATAGCAAAAATTGAAGATAATATCGCAGAATTAAAACAAAAGTTAAAAGAAGAAAACAATGAATACAAGAGAAATAAACTAAAAAGTAAATTAGCAAAATTAAGAAAAAACCTAAAAACATTACAAAAATACTTAGAAAGTGGAAAGAGTGAGTCAGCTACCCAACAAACTGTCAACCAACGGAAGGAGCAGGTGAGGGGTCTGCCTGCAGGTAGACATAAAAGCTGGCAAGTTCTTTCCATAGCCTTAGCCTTCTGCTTGAAACGTGTTATAATTTTAAGGGATTGGATAGCAGCGGCTAATAGGACACTTCCAAAATACCGCCTGTTGGGGTCGGAAGTGTCTGAAATGGCGGAATACAAATACCCCAACCCAAGCTGTGCAAGATTTGCATAGTTTGGTTGACCAGGTTTAAATGGAAGAGCTTAAAAAACTTATTTTAGAAGCATGGGAAAACAGAGAGCTTTTAAAAGAAAATAAATACAAAGAAGCAGTAAGAGAAACCATTGACTTATTAGACAATGGAAAAATAAGAGTAGCAGAGAAGATAAATGGCGAATGGATAGTCAATGAATGGATAAAGCAAGCCATTTTATTATACTTTCCTATTCAAGAGATGCAGGTTATGGAAGTTGGACCTTTTGAATATTACGATAAAATTCCTTTAAAGAAAAACTATAAAATAAGAGGCGTTAGAGTTGTTCCGCCGGCAACAGCAAGATACGGAAGTTATATAGAGCCGGGAGCAATTCTTATGCCATCTTATGTAAATATTGGTGCTTACGTTGGAAGCGGAACAATGGTTGATACATGGGCAACGGTTGGTTCTTGTGCACAGGTTGGAAGAAATGTTCACATTTCAGGTGGGGTAGGTATAGGTGGAGTCTTAGAACCACCTTCAGCAAGACCTGTGATAATAGAAGATAACTGCTTCATAGGTTCCAGATGTATTATCGTAGAAGGTGTAATAATAGAAGAAGAGGCTGTTTTAGGAGCTAACGTTGTAATTACAGCTTCTACAAGAATTATAGACGTTTCTGGTAATGAACCTGTAGAGTATAGAGGAAGAGTTCCTGCCAGAAGCGTTGTAGTACCAGGAACAATTACAAAGAAATTCCCGGCTGGTGAGTATGGAGTACAATGTGCTTTAATCATCGGAAAAAGAAAAGAGTCAACAGATAAAAAAACTTCTTTGAATGATGTGTTGAGAGAATTTAACGTTTCTGTTTAGCTTGGTAGATTAATACAAAAATTTCAGCAACTACTTTATAAAGCTCTTCAGGAATTTCTTCATAAAGCTCAAGACCCGACAAAACCTCAACTAACGTCGGGTCTTCTTTAAGATAAACTCCGTGTTGTTTTGCTACCTCTATAATTTTTTCTGCTATTACACCTTTACCTTTAGCTACAACCTTTGGAGCAGAATCTTTATACCTTTCATATTTCAAAGCTACCGCTTTTTTCTTATCCATAGACATCAAAGCTCACCACGTTTATATTACTACCCTTTAACCTTTCTATAGCTATTTTTTTAAGTTCTTTTAGATTTTCAACAAGATTTTTATCATTGCTCTTAATCGTAATATAATAACCGTCGTAAAACTTAGCAATTATATAGGATACAAAAGTATCATCGTTAAATTCTATATCACCTTTAAAATAAATTATATTTCCATTTTCATTGAATTTCTTTTTAATTTCATACTTAGAGATTTTAATACCATTTAACACAAAAGGAAAAACTCCAAAAATGCTATCAGATAATAAACTTAGTTGTTGATAACTTTTTATCAAGCTGTTTACATTTTCATCTTTTATATTAACTTTTGCATCTGAGTAGATAGACTCCAAACTATTTTTTATACTTTCTAAAACTTCTTTCAATTGTTGCCTTTCCGAAATAAGTTTTTCTACTTTTTCTAAAACATGCTCTTTTATAGTTAACACATCCTTGAAAGTTTGCAAATTCAATTGCTTTAATATATCATCCTTTACTTCAACGCCAGAATGTAAATCCTTCTTTAAACTTTCCAAAGATTCTCTTAGCTGATCATTTTCTAAAATCATCTTGTCTATATTCTCTAATATATTCCTTTTACCGTCAAAAATTTCTTTATAAGCTTGCAAGTCCATCTGTTTTAAATTTTCAATTTGATTAACCAGTGTAGCCAGCTTATTTTCAAAAAAACTGCCAGAGTTTTGTATTGCCTCTTTTATCATCTTTTCATCAATTTGATATACATCTTTAACCGGTAAGTTAAGCCTATTTTCTTCAAGCTTTATTATGTTGTTAATTAAATTTTGAATAAATTGAGATTTGATATTTTCTGGAAGATTATCTAAATTTTTTAATGCTAACTCTATAGGAATTTCTTTTAAGAAGACTTCGTTAACAGGTTTTTTGTCAGAAACTAAAATTAATTGAAATTGAAGTTTGTCATCCTTTGGAGGAAGAACTTTAAGTAACAACTGATTGTCTTTACTTAAGGGAATTTCTGTATTGACTGTTATATAACCGTTTTTTATTCTGAGGACAGCTGCACCGGAAGGCAGGACATCAACAACTTCAGCACTAACATTTTCACCAGCTTTCAAAGATATAGAGCTTCCAAGATTTTTTAATATTGTTATAACTTCATTTTGTATTTGCACAGGCTTGAAGTTTATCATCTCAATCTCCAAATAAAAAAACATTGAAGGTGTTCCAAATTTTGACTAAGTCTAAAAATCAATTAACCTTTTTGATAGTCATTCTGAGCGTAAGCGAAAAATCTTTTTCCTTTCTTACCTCTCACTTATTCACTTACTCACTTTTTCACCTTTATTAGAAGAGGAGATCCTTCGGACTAAAGTCCTCAGGATGACAAGCAAGGGTAAAGTTATATTTACATATACATTCTACAACTTAAAAAATTTTAGAACACTCTAAAAAAACTTGCATAAGATTAAAAAATATGATATATTATATTTTCACAATCTGAAAGGGAAAGTGGCGGAACTGGCAGACGCGAGGGACTTAAAATCCCTTGGCCGAAAGGCCGTGAGGGTTCGATTCCCTCCTTTCCCACCATCCAACTTTCCCACACGTAAATAAATATCAAATGTAATCTTTAATAACTAAGGCTGAGACTGTTCCAAAAATCAAAATTGCCATTCTGAGCGAAGCGAAGAATCTCATACTTTCAAAAGATCGAAAAAGAGAAAGAGAGCCTTAGGTCCTCAGGATGACACAAAAAGTTAAGCTTACGAAAATTTTGGAACACCCTTAAAAGATGCTGCAATATATGCTATGGTATAACACAGAAAGACCTCATCATAGTTTGAACAAAAAATCACCTTTACAATACTTTTGTGATATTATGAATTCAAGAAAATCGGAATTTTCCCAAACCGGTATAACCTATACAAAAACTTGAATAAAAATCTAAGATGGTATATAATATATATTCACTTTATGAGTCGCTAGCTCAGTCGGCAGAGCACCGGTCTTTTAAACCGGTGGTCCTGGGTTCGATTCCCAGGCGACTCATTCCTAAATATGGCCCCATCGTCTAGCCTGGTCTAGGACACCGGCCTTTCACGCCGGCGACACGGGTTCGAATCCCGTTGGGGTCATTTCTTTGAAATCTATAACAACATGTGGTCGGTTAGCTCAGTTGGCAGAGCACCTGCTCGACACGCAGGGGGTCATAGGTTCAAGTCCTATACCGACCACTTCTATTCTTTTTTACTTTTATTCTACTTATCTTTCATCCGCTTACTTTTTAAAAGAGAAGATTTCTTAACAGTCTAAAGATTGCGAGTAAATACTCTTTACTTTTGGTAACACTGAAGTTTTCGCGGCAGACTGAAATTTGAAATAAGAATGTTTTAAAAGAGTTTAGTATAGTTTTTGAAGCCATAAAACATTTTATCGAAAATAATTTACAAATTACACGTCGAGTGAGAAATTCAATAAAAGTAGGAGATTTTTGTAAACTACAAATGGAGGCTGTTCCAAAAATTCACACCGTTATTCTGAAGTCGGCAAAGAATCTCGTGCTTTCTTTTCAAGTCAAAAAATCAAAAAAGATACTTCGGACTTCGTCCTCAGGACAACACGAAAAGTTAAGCATACGAAAATTTTAGAACACCCAACTAAGACTTGCTTTTTCTAAATTTATGCTATAATATAAAATCTAAAAAAACTTTAAACTAGGCATAGGAGGTATAAATGTCAATTACTCCCGAGAAAAAACAAGAGATTATTAAAAAGTTTGCATTACATGAAAATGACACTGGTTCTCCAGAGGTCCAAATTGCCATCTTAACTGAGAGAATCAGAAACCTTACAGAGCATATAAAAGCAAACAAAAAGGACCTTCACTCAAGAAGAGGTCTTATCGGAATGGTTAACAAAAGAAGAAAACTTTTAAACTATCTCAAAAGAAAAAGCGAAGAAAGATACAGAAAGATTATTGAAGCATTAAACATTAGAGAAGTATCCAACGAAAGCAAATAATAGGGGTATTGATGGAAGAGATTAAAGTAGAAACTGTAGTCAACGGAGCACCTTATAGTATAGAGACAGGATACTTTGCAAAGCAGGCAAACGGTGCCGTAATCGTAAGACAAGGAGATACGGCAGTTTTAGTTACTGCAGTTATGTCTGAGGAGCCTCAAGCGGATGTAGATTTTCTTCCGTTGACGGTTGAATATAGAGAAAAATATTATGCTTACGGTAAAATTCCCGGTGGATTTGTTAAAAGGGAAGGAAAACCTTCAGATAGAGAAATTTTAGTTGCAAGAAATATAGACAGACCTATCAGACCTTTATTCCCAAAAGGTTTTTACAATGATGTAATCATCACAGCTTATACATTATCCGCAGACGATCAGTATGACCCTGATGTTTTGGGTATAGTTGGAGCTTCTGCTGCTTTACATATCTCAGACATTCCATTTGAAGGACCGATTGCTGGCGTTAGAGTTTGTAGAGTAGATGGTCAATTTATAGTCAATCCGACTTATCAACAAAAAGCAAAATCAGATTTAGAAATTGTTGTGGCCGGTTCCAAAGATGCCATTGTTATGGTAGAGGGTGGGGCTAAGGAAGTTCCGGAAGAAGTTATTCTTGAAGCTATGCTTTTTGGTCATCAGGAAATTAAGAAATTAGTAGAACTGCAAGAAAAGCTTAGAGCAAAATACGGAAAAGATAAACTTGAAATACCAATAGACGAAGAAGAAATCTTATTGAAAGAGAAATTTAAAGAATTAGCTTATGAAAGAATTAAAGAAGCATTTAATATTTCAGATAAAAAAGAAAGAAATAAACAGATAAATGCTATTTTTGAAGAAATTAAAACTACATTAGAAATTCCCGAAGAAAAAGTAAAAAAAGCTTCTTTTGTCTATAAAGATGTTGTTAGTAATGTTATGAGAGACCTTGTACTTTATGAAAATAGAAGAATTGATGGAAGAAAACCAGAAGAAATTAGACCTATTTGGATAAAAGTTGGAGTTTTTCCAAGAAATCATGGTTCAGCAATCTTTACAAGAGGGCAGACCCAAGCTTTCGTAACTGTGACACTTGGTTCACCTTCTGAAGGACAGATAGAAGAGAGTATAGAAGCCGGTGAGACTCTAAAAAGATTTATGCTACATTATAACTTTCCACCATTCTCAACAGGAGAAGCAAAACCTCCAAGACCGGTATCAAGAAGAGAGATTGGTCATGGAAATCTTGCAGAAAGGGCATTAGAACCTTTAATTCCATCGGAAGAGGAATTTCCATATGTTATAAGAGTAGTATCTGATATTTTAGAATCTAACGGCTCTACATCTATGGCAACAGTTTGCGGTGGTTCATTGGCACTATTCGATGCCGGCGTTCCAATGAAAAAACATGTTGCCGGAATAGCAATGGGTTTAATAAAAATTGAAGATAAATTTGTAGTATTATCTGATATTCTTGGAGATGAAGATCATCTTGGCGATATGGACTTTAAAGTTGCCGGAACAAGAGATGGTGTAACTTCTATACAAATGGACATTAAAGTAAAAGGTTTAACAAAAGAAATTTTACAGAAAGCATTAGAGCAAGCAAGAGTAGGAAGAAACTATATACTTGACCTTATGTATCAGGCTATACCGGAGCCACGAAAAGAGTTATCTCCATATGCACCAACAGTAACAACTCTTAGAGTACTTCCAGAAAAAATAAGCGTAATTATAGGTCCAGCAGGTAAAAATATTAAGAAGATAATAGAGGAAACAGGCGTTAAGATTGACTTAGACCCAACTGGTCTCGTAAAGATATATGCAACAAGCAAAACAGCTGCAGAAAAAGCTGTCGATATGATAAATCAGCTTATAATGGATATAGAGGTTGGAGAAGTATATTTAGGTAAAGTTACAAGGGTTGAAGATTATGGTGCATTTGTAGAATTAATGCCTGGTAGATTATCATTATTGCATGTATCGCAAATCACCCCAGAAAAATTAAAATCTGCAAAGGATGTAATTAAAGTAGGAGATGTTTTAAAAGTTAAAGTTTCAGAAATTGACGAGCAAGGTAGAATAAGAGTTTCTCTAAAAGATGTTCCAGAAAATATAGAAGCTAAAAATAAATTCTTATTTGAATAAACACTATTTTATCTCTTAATCTAGATGGGATGTTTTATTTTTCAATTGAAAGTTATATAAATTTTAAGGTACCACTTACACCCCCTGAGGCTGTTCTAAAAATACGTAGAGATGGGAGATAGATAATCTTAGATTTTGTGCTAACAAGTTTGAGTTAAAATTCATTATAGCAGCATGTGGTAGAGCTTGACAGTGCTGTAATTGAAGCGAGGCGAGGTATATGAGACTTATTATCTTTCTTATTTTAGGAGCTTTATTGTCTTTTCTACCCAACTTAGATACCTACCAGTTTAGAAACGAAGAATCTTTGAGAAATGTAATAGCTTACGAAATGTTTAAAAGTTCTAATTATGCACAACCTTATCTTTTGGGAGAGCCCTATTACAATAAGCCTCCTCTATTTAATTGGCTTATAATACTATACTCGCAGTTTTTAGGATGGAGCGAGATCACTGGTAGGGCTGTAAGTCTTACTTTTCTTGTGCTATGTTCTCTTCTTTTGGTGATTTTTACTCAGTATCTCTTTAAAAACTTAAAGCTATCACTTCTTTCAGCGCTTGTCTTTATAACCTTTGGAAATGTCCTTTTCTTTTATGGATATCTTGCGGAGATAGATATGACCTTTACCTTTTTTGTCTTTTCCCTTATGGTGTGCGCCTATATGTGGTCCGAAAAAGGTAGCATATTCTGGGTTTTGGCCACTGGCTTTTTGACGGGTTTGGGTGCACTTACAAAAGGCTTACCTTCTTATGCCTTTTACGGATTTACTCTGTTAGCTTTAGGTCTGTATAGAAAGGATTTTGGCATGATTTTTAGCAAAAAAGCCATGCTTTCTCACTTAGTAAGTCTTCTTCTGCCAACTTTTTGGATCTTAAACATCCATGATCCAGCTATTTACCTAAAAACGCTCTTTTACGAAAGCTTTAGTAGGGTATCAGATGGTAACTTTTCAAGATTGCTTCATGTGATCACCTTTCCTTTACTTACATTCAAAGATACACTTCCTAACAGCCTACTCTTTCTTATTGCTATATAATCTTCTTTTAAAACACAACAAATTGGAGTTTCCTCACCCACTGAAAAAGTTGTTTCTCATATTTTTCGTAAATTATCTACCTTATCTTATCTCCAACTCTGCTGGCAGATACATTTTATCCCTTTATCCATTGCTTGCCATAGTATTTTCCTATTACATTAGTCGTGCGTTGGAAAATGCCAACTACAAGAAGATCTTTTATACAACCATAGGACTTGCTCTAATTTTTAGGGTCCTCTCCGGATTTTTCTTCTTCCCGTATTATAACGAAAGGGAAAGTTCCAGAAAGGTTATTGCTACCAAGATAATACATGTTATTGATCTAAGAAAACCCATCCAGTGTGAATGTCCCCAGGAACTATCTGTATGTTTGTACATAGGTCTTGCTAAAGGTGAGCCCCTTAAAAGAAACATCCCTAATGCGGTTTATTCCATAAGCTGTACAGAAGAAACAAAAGGTGAAATCCTTTTCCACTTTAACGTAAACAGGTCTTACTACATAAATTTAGTGAAATTTCCCTCTCACTCTACAAACCCCTGAGGCTGTTCTAAAAATATGTAGAGATGGAAGATAGATAATCTTAGATTTTGTATGAAAAAGCAAGTTACCCCTAAAAAGCTTTACACTTTAGTAAGCCACTTTCCTCAAGATAGTTAGTCTAAACAGACAAGCAAAAAAGAGGAAGACTGCAAAAGTACGAAGATACTTTAATCATCACCCTGCTGCTCTTTCAAATACTTAACAACTTGAAGATGAAGGTGTTCCAAAAATTCAAACTGTCATTCTGCGGCCGGCGAAGAATCTCATAATTTTCTTTTCAAATCAAAAAATCAAAAACAAGATCCTTCGGGCCTTACGGCCTCCGGGATGACAAGGAAAGGTAAACTTACGGGAATTTTGGAACACTCTCGATCGAGATGTTGAGGAAAAGTGTTTTCATTAAGCTGTTTAATCCTATAATGATAGTCATTTAGAGAAGGAGTTTTAAAGCCAAGATATTTAAGTTCTTGAAGAACTTCTCTATAAGAATATTGTTTTAGTGTTTGATATAGAAATTTTGTTTAAAAGACATTCCTGTTTTTCTCATGCAAACATTTCATTTTTTGATTTTGTGTATTTAATTTTAACTGGAAAAATAATTTTGGAACAGTCTTTAAAGAGTCTTGATAAAAATCTTTCTTGGGCTTTTTATTTTATGGAATTTTACATGAAATAAATCTTAGAATAACCCTGGTTTCACCTTTATGTATCACAAATCCTATTGAAATAAAGGCGTTAACTTTTCTCTTTTAAGAGGCTGTTAAAAAATGATATAGTCTCCTTTGACACAATATCCTTTTCGTTATCCATTGTTATTATGTGATAGCTGTTGGTGAGCTCTACGAATTTTTTTATTTTACTTGGTGCTTTTTCGTATATAAACTTTGCCCCTTTTATAGAAGAAAGGTCGTCTTCTTTGGAATGAATTATTATTAAAGGTGCTGTTAAGCGATTGATGTTTTGTTTGATATATTTTGACATTCTGTTTAGTTCTAATATTGTGGTAGCAGGTATTTTATCATAAGCTCCAAAATTTTCTTCTCTTTCCATCATCTGCTTTATTTTTCTTCTCATAGATTCGTTTTTTATACCATAAGGGTCTGATTCTTTCCAGTAATACAAATGCTTTAAAGGAGAATGCAACACAAAAGGCAGTAAAAATCTGTACCATGGTATCGCCCAGCCATCAATGCTCATGGCTGGAGACCACGATGCTACTGCGTCAATATCCGGAAAATCCATAGCAAGAATTAAAGATAGCATACCGCCAACGCACAATCCACCAACAAAAACATGCTTATATTTGGCTTTTAATGAAAGATAATAATCTTTTGTAAAGCTGTACAAATCTTGCCATTTTATTTTTTTAATCTCTTCTAAAGAAGAGCAGTGACCGGGTAGTATCGGAAAGTATACATCATAATTTTCTTTTGAAAAATCCCTTGCTACCCATCTTAATTCTAACGGTGTTCCTGTAAGGCCGTGAAGTAGTAGGACTGCTTTTTCGTTATTGTTTACGATAGAAAACTCCAAACTAAAACACCCTTCTAAATAGTTGATCTAATAAAGATATAGCCATGTCTATCTCTTCATCCGTAATCTCTAAGGATGGTGCAAGTGTAAATACGTTTTTATAATAACCGCCAACGTCTAACACAAGGCCATAACGTTTATTTTTATATTCAAGGTCTCCTTTTAGCCCTTCTTCTAATATTTTGTCAGTAAGTACTTTTGATGGAGTAAATCCGTCAGCTTCACATATTTCTATTCTAAGAGCCAGTCCGATACCGTCAACATCTCCAATGTTTTTATACTTTTTCTTTAATTCTTTCAATCCCTCTAAAAACTTTTGTCCTTTTTGTGTTACTATGCTTTCGTAATCTTTTTCTTCTATGATGTTCATAACTTCTAAGGCAGCTCTTATACCTATTGGATTTGAAGAAAAAGTAGAATGTGTAGAGCCCGGCGGCCATATACTTGGATTAATAAGCTCTTCTCTTGCCCATAGTCCGGATAAAGGATTCATTCCATTTGTAAGAGATTTTCCAAAAACTATGATATCGGGCTTAACTCCGTAATGCTCTATACTCCAAAGTTTGCCAGTTCTATAAAATCCCATTTGAATTTCGTCATCTACTAATAAAATGTTTGCTTGGTCGAGTATCTTTTTTAGTTTTTTAAAGTATTCCGGTGGAGCTTTTACGTATCCACCAGTACCTTGTATAGGTTCTATGTAAAAGGCTGCATATTCACAATCTTTTGTTCTTGGGTTGTAAATAGAGTAGTACTCCGATTCAAATAATTTTTCAAATTCTTTTACGCAGTAATAATCGCAACTGTCTAAGTTTTTGCCATAAGGACATCTAAAACAGTATGGAAATGGAATAAATAACGCTCTATCGCCAAAATGTCCAAATCTTTCTCTGTATCTATAGCTTGATGTAATTGCAGTAGCTCCAAGAGTTCTTCCGTGATATCCGCCCATAAAAGCAAAGTTTAGATTTTTCTTTTTATAATTCCTTACAAGCTTTAAGCTATCTTCTATAGCCTGAGAACCGCCAACGTTAAAATGAACTCTTCCTTTCAATCCAAACCTTTTTTGATTGGCATCAACCAATTTTTTAGAAAGAATGACTTTTTCTTCAAATAAAAACTGGGACGCCAACTGCCCCATTCTATCCATTTGGTCTTTTATGGCATTGTTTATACGCTCGTTTTTGTACCCAAAATTACAGGCACTGTACCACATTTGAAGGTCAAGGTATGGTTTGTTTTCTTCATCGTAAAGATAAGACCCTTCACAAGCTCTAAAAATTTTTGGAGGATTTAGATAATGTACCGTATCACCCCATGAACATACTTCCTGCTCTATTGCCAAGATTTCTTCTTTCTTCATCTAACATCTCCTGGTCAACCAAACTGTACAAAACTGTATAAAAGTGTAAAAAAGTGTATCAGTTTGCACAGTTTGGGTCAGGGTATTTATAGTCCGCCATTTCAGACACTTCCGACCCTGACAGGCGGTATTTGGGAAGTGTCATAGTCCCTGCACCAAGCACAGGAACTAACCTATTAGCCACTGCTATCCAATCCTTTGAAACGATTACACGCTTTAAAGGAGAAAGATCTCTATACGATCTTTCAAGACAGCAGAAGGCTAAGGCTATGGAAAGAACTTGCCAGCTTTTATGTCCGCTTGTAGGCAGACCCCTCACCTGTTCCTTCCGTTGGTTGGCAGTTTGTTGGGTAGCTGACTCACTCTTTCCACTTTCTAAACGTGAGACGTGAGACGTGAGAAGTGAGACGTGTTTTTGTAGTATTTTTAAGTTTTTTCTGAATTTTGTTAATTTACTTTTTAGTTTATTTCTTTTGTATTCGTTTTTCTCTTCTTTTAACTTTTGTTTTAATTCTGCGATATTATCTTCAATTCTTGCTATAGTGTATGATAGAAAGTCGGTATCATTTAAAAGCTCTTTATAATTCTTAGGCAATTTCTCTTTAAATCCTAACCCTCTTCTTGCTATTACGTAAGCTCCTGCTATGTCTTTGTCTATGTTGTATTGTGGTGCATATTTTAATTTTCCAATTACTGATGTATATGCAGGATTGACTTTCCTTACTTCTATGCCATTTCTTTTTGCCAAAACTTCTATTTTTTCTAATAATCTTTTATAACTCCATTTTTGCATTCTTCTTCTTAATTTTGCAAACCCATCTCCTCTTTTTCCTTTTGGTAGTTTGTTTAAGTTTTCAATAGATATTGCTTTTTTCTCTTCCTTTGCTATCTCTATTATCCTATGTGCTATTTGCCATTCTAAGTACTGTCTTTTTTCTGAGTTTGCTTCTAATAATTCGTTTAAACTAATACTTTTATACTTTTCTAAATTTCCATCTTTACTTGCAAAAGCTAATGCTAAATGAAATGGATATGCGTTTACGTCTATGCCTATTATTCCGTTGTCTTTTTTGATTTTTATAGGTGGTAGTTTTTCTTCAATAGATATAAAAGCATATACATTGCCGTTTTTTACTTTTAGTCTGACTGAATATGGAAACCATTCTTCGTATTTGTATGCATTTTCCAGCATAAACATAAAATCTATCCATTTGTCTTTTTTTCTTTTAACATCTCTAATTACCTTTGCATAGATATACTGTCTGTCTCCTATGTTTATTCTCAAATAAAGCTCATTATCTATCCACTCAAATCTTAAATTTAGATTTCCTTGTTTAGATTTATCTCCTCTTGAATACAAATTTCCCTGCCTGCTTTCTTTCCATTTTTCCTTTAATTTTCTTATTCTTTTACCTGTCAAATGGTTTTTCTTTAATTGTTCAAATAATTTCCTTGAACCAAAGATAAGCTTTTTTGGATTTTGACCTCTTTCTTTGCATGATGAGATAGTTGACTGTGCTAAGAATATAGCATCATCTGAGTATCTTGTGTTTATGCTAAATAGTTTTGATAACTTCTTTTTTAAATCCTTTCTTTTTTCGCCTTCCAGCAATCTTTGATATGCATATCTCATAGCAGATGAGAATCTACGCATCAAATCTAATATAGTTTTTTTGTCTTGCGTATTTTGAAATTCAAGTTGGTATTGAAGTGCTATCATTTGTTTTTACTCTCTTTTTTTATCATTTACAATTTTACACTTTTTGTTTTTATATTATCAATATACGCTTTTTTACACTTTTTTACAGAAAATAGCAACTGTTGTGCACCTCCTTTATGTAAGGTATTTTATTTATTACGTCTTTAAAGGTAGAAAATTTTGTAAAGTGTTTAAACTTATTTTCTTTTAGAAAATCAAAAAGCTTTCCTTTTGCAAAAACAAAATCTGTTGTTTGACTTACACAAAAATCAGACCTGCCATCGCCAATATAGATAGATTTATTGTTTTTCAAGCTATTAACCAACGAACACTTACAAACTCCAAGCTGACAATCAGGCTTTGAATGGTTATAGAAAGTTTGAAATTTATTATTTATAAGCCTTACATCGTTTGCATAGATGCCATCTATTTTTGACAGAATGCCATAAGGCTTTAATATTTTTTCAATGAAAAGCTTAAATCCATCGCTGAGTATATAAACTTTTGAGTTGTAGTTTGATTTTACAAAATCTACAAACATCAAAAAACTTTCGTCAATTTCTATCTTTGATAAAAAATCGTCTAATTCTTTTTCTGTTATAGTTATTAGAGCCATTTGGGCGTCTAAACATTCTCTTGTTGTTATTTTGCCTTCATTCCATAGCTTTTCTATTTCAAGCCACTGCCTTGATGCATAATTTTCTAATAATGTGTCTATTACATCTTGTTTTGATATCGTTCCGTCAAAATCACAAAAAAATGTAAGCAATTAAAAACTCCTTTGTAAGAAATTTTAAAAAATTATGCGATCCTTGCCGGCTGCAGAACTATGTTTTTGGTTAGTTCCCATCCTGAGGCAAAGCCGAAGGATCACTTATTCAAAATTTTTATAAAAATTCTCAATTTATCACAAAAGCATTTAGTTTTAGTAAATTAAATATACGTCGGGTGAGAAATTTAATAAAAACATGAGATTCTTCGCTTACGCTCAGAATGACATCCAAGGTTATCCTTTCTTTAATGCTTATCATTCAATCTTTCTCTGTCATCCTGAGGCCGTAAGGCCGAAGGATCTCATTTTTAAATTTTATAAAAACCACTAATTTCTCCCAAGGTATTCATTTAGTTTTAGTAAATTAAATATTTTATCTAAAAATCCAAGGTTTTTATTAAATAAACTGTAAACAATTTATACCTTTATGTTTTACTTATTCTAATTCTTGATAAAAAGTGAAAGAGCATCGGTATTATCAGTAAGTTTAAGAATATGGCAAAAATTAGGCCTCCTATCATGCTTATGGCAAGGTCTTGGAGTATCTGGGTTCCACTTCCTATGGCTAAAGCAATCGGTAGCATTGCAAAAGCGTTTGATAACATCGTCATGGTAATTGGTCTAAACCTGCTTGCAGTTGCATAAAGGATTCTTTTTTCTAATTTTTCTTCTGCTACATTTTTGTAAAAATCAAAGATTAGAACATTATTGTTTATAACAATGCTTAAAACTATTAGCATTCCAATAAGTCCGGTTATATCAAGGGGTTTTCCTGTTATAAAAAGAGCTGTTAAAACTCCTGTTAATGTTAAAATCACTGCAAGTAAAACAGAAATAGTAATTTTTATATCTACAAAAAGAATCATGATGAAAATGCCTATAAGAGTTAAGGCTGCTAAAATTACAAACATTAGACTTTTAAAAGACTTCTGCTGTTGTTCGTAAAATCCTGATATGACGGGGGTTATATCTGATGGTAGGTTTGCTTCTTGGATGGTTTGACTTACTACTTTTACAGCCTTAGACATATCGTTACCTTTAAATCTTACAGTTATAACCGCAACAGGAGATAGGTTGTAGTGTGTGATTTCCGGAACGTTAGTCATATAAGACACTTCTGCAACTTGGGATAATGGTATAAACCTTCCTACCATAGGAGAGTAAATCTTTACATTTTCTGGATTTAAAAACTGTTGTCTGTCTATGGATATCAACCTAAGATTTATAATTTTCTCGCCGTAAACTATGTTTCCTACTACATTTCCCCAGTAGGCGTTGTAAAGCTGTTGGTAAAGGTCGTTTAAATTCAAGCCGTAAATACTCTGTGTCTCCGGTTTTAATCTAATTCTTATCTCTCCTGATGTGAAGGTGGTTTTTAAATTTACCTCTGTAAGGATAGGCTTTTCTCTTAGCAGGTCTCTGAGTTTAAATCCGTATTTTACAAGCTTGTCAGGGTCATAGCCGTAGAGTATTACAGATATTGGTGCTTCCTCTCCGAGTATGTCTGCCAATCTATCCTCTACAACCTGTGGAAGGTCAAACTCTTCAAGGTTGTCAAACTTCGCCTCTATCTTTTTTCTGACCTCGTCTTCTATATCAAAAATGCTTCTTGTTCTGTTCTCATTCAATACCACCAAGAAGTCGCCGATGTTAGGCTGTTTTACAACGTGTCCTAAGGATGTGCCTATTCTTAAAGTCCAGTTTTTGACCTCAGGAATCGAATTTAAAATCTTTCCCATTTCCATGGCAGTTTTGTAAGACTCTTCCAAAGGAGTTCCTGCTGGTAGTGTAAAGTCTACTACAAAGCTTCCTTCATCCCATTTAGGTAAAAACGTGGTAGGAATTGTCCTGAAAAGTAAAAATCCTGATAAAGCAATAATTAAAACAAGCGGCAGGGATGCAAAGTCATACTTAAACAGTCTTTCTAAAAAGGTTTCATAACGTTTTTCTAATCTTGATATAAAGTCTTCTTGACTTTTAAATCTGCTTGGTAGTAGCATGTAGGCTACTATAGGGACTAAAAATATGGCTGCAATTTGCGAAACGATATATGTCAAAACTAATACCAAACCAAGCTGTTTTAAAAATACTCCAACAACACCGGGTACAAAAAGAAGGGGTAAGAAAACTAAAGTAGATATTAAAGTTGCGGCGGTCATGATAGGAAGAATCTCTTTTGAACCGTCTATTATGGCATTTAGCTTATCCTTGCCCATTTTTAGGTGTCTGTCTATGTTTTCTATTACGATAATAAGGTGGTCTACCAAGCCTCCTATTGCAGCAGCCATACCGCCCAAAGAGAATAGATTAAAGTCTAAGCCCAAAATTTTAATGCCTATGATTGTGATGAAAAATACCACCGGAAGGGTTAGCAAAGTAGCAAAGGAAAGCTTTAACTTCCTTAAAAAGATAAACAGAATCAAGACAGCTATAATACTTCCTAAAACTATCGCATCTCTTACGCTTTTTATTGATTCTTTTATGAATACGGAAGAGTCATATGATTTGTATATCCTGATACCTTCCTTTTCCAAGGATTTATTTATACTCTCTATTTGACTGTCAACGTTTTGTATAACCGTTGTTGTATCTGCGTCCGGCTGTCTTAGGATGTTAAAGACAACCGCATTTTTGGCGTGAGAAAACCCTGAGATAGCCCTTGACGGATACTTAGAGTTTATAATTACCGCTACCTCAGATAGATTTATGTATCTACCACCGGAAAGTGGTATTTTTACATCTAAAAGTTTAGGTAATTGCTCAAAATAATCCACCTATGCTATAATAATAAGTAAGTAGTATAGGAGGTAAAACATGAATTTAGTAGAATTACTACAGATAGCATCATCAGAAGAAAAAGCAGAGGAATTTTTAAGAGAATGAAGTGTTAGAAAAGACAGTATTCTTGAAGATTTAAAAATTCCATTCTCTAAATTTATATTGGCTGTAAAATTGTTCATCCTTGAAGTTCCAGTTAATAAAGCACATAAAGAGCTTGATTTAGCTTACAATACTACGCACAAAATTTACACAAAGCTTAGACAGTGTATATACAAATTTGTCTCAAAAGATGACCAGCTTTTATCAGGAGAAGTAGAAATGGATGAAAGCTATTTTGGAGGAAAAAGGAAAGGCAGTAGAGAAAGAGGAGCAAAGAATAAAATTCCTGTGTTTGGAATTCTTGAAAGAAATGGAAAAGTTAAAGTTGAGATAGTAAAAGATGTATCTGCTGAAAGAGACTACTAAAATTTCATGGTGTAAGTAAGGATAATTTTATCTACTATCTAAAAGAGCTTGAATTTAGGTATAACCTTAGGGATAATATTGATGATAGTTTGTATAAATGTTTAGGTGGAATAAATTGAGAAATTACCTTTGTTTAAACTATGATGAGGTCTTTCTGTGTTATACCATAGCATATATTGCAACATCTTTTTTTGATATATAATGATTTTTAGAGATACAGGATGTAAGAGTGTTTGAAAAACTTATTCACCGAACCATTCTCTCACTTTTATTTAATCTCTCTCGTGGGATTGTGTTCTAAAATTCTCGTAAGTTTGCTTTTTCGCCATCCTGAAGCCGAAGGCTGAAGGATCTCTTCTTTTATAAATTGAGAAAAAAGGAGATTCTTCGCTTACGCTCAGAATGACATCTTTGAGGTCAAGATTCTTCGCCGGCTGTAGAATGACAGATAAGATGACATCTTCATTAAAAATCTTTTTGGAACATTTTCATACAGGATGTTATTTATATATGGTAGATTTTAATACACCAAAAGCTTCTACTGCAAGTTTTACTACAGTACTTTAAAGCAAATTTTACAACTTGTAATCTAAACATTATTTCTGTTGGCTTTAATAAAAATTTAAAAATAAGATCCTATACGTCGGGTGAGAAATTACCTCCATAGTTTACTTTTTCTAAAAAAGCTATAACCAATAGCATATGCATATAGATAAGCAACAAAAGTCTTAACCTTTCTCCATCTACTTATAAGATTGAAATTC